>JAQVDK010000084.1 GCA_028697835.1 Eubacteriales bacterium
TTTTTTTACCCATTTACAAATACTTGTATTAATGTTAAAATATTAGCCAAAGAAATTCGTTTTAAGTTTTTTGCTTTCTACAACAATAATCTTGGAAAGGGATTGAAATGCGATGGAAATTAAAGATGCTAAGAAAATGTTTTTGGAAATCTATGGCGGGGATGATAAGAACTTAAGGTTTTTCGCTTCCCCCGGCAGGGTTAATTTAATAGGAGAACACACCGACTATAACGGAGGGTTTGTGTTTCCGGCGGCGCTTTCCATGCGGACGTTGATAGTTGTGCGCAAAAGGGACGACAATATAATAAACCTTGCCGCAACAGACCTTCCTGACCGTGTAACTTTAGATATTGACAACCTTGAAAGCTACAAGCACTTAAAATGGGGCGACTATCAGGCTGCCGTGGCTTACACATTGCAGCAGGCGGGCTTTGACATAGTGGGCTGCGACATGCTCTTTGACGATACCACACCCCATGGCGCCGGGCTTTCGTCGTCGGCAGCGATAGAGGTTGCCACCGCTTTAGCCTTTGCCACTTTTTCAAACGAGAAAAACGGTATAACAGGGCCTGTGGACATGGTTTATATGGCAAAGCTGGGACAAAAGGCGGAGAATGAATACATAGGCGTAAATTGCGGCATCATGGACCAATTTGCCTCGGCAATGGGCAGGGAAGGGCATGCCATTTATTTGGACTGCAAGGATTTGTCCTATGAGCTTGTGCCTCTTAATATGAAGGGATGCAAAATTGTGATTTCAAACACCAACAAAAAAAGAAGCCTGCAAACCTCCAAATACAACGAGCGAAGAAGCCAGTGCGAGGAGGCCCTTGCAAACCTACAAACGGTTATGCCGGACAAAGAATTTTTGGGCGTCATTACCCCAGAAGAGTTTGAAGCAAACAAGCATGTAATCAAAAACGATGTGGCAAGAAAACGTGCCGCCCACGTTATATACGAGTGCGACAGAGTACACAAATCCACCGAGGCTTTAAAAAACAGCGACCTTGTCACCTTTGGAAAGCTTATGATAGATTCCCACAACTCCCTGCGCGACTTGTACGAGGTAACAGGCGAAGAGCTTGACACCTTGGTTGAAGAAGCGTTGAAAATCGACGGTGTAATAGGCTCCCGCATGACAGGCGCAGGCTTTGGCGGCTGCACGGTCAGTATTGTAAAAGAAGAAGCCGTTGACACATTTATTGAAAAGGTAGGAAAAGCATATAAAGAAAGAATTGGTTATGACGCAACGTTTTACGTCAGCGAAACAGGCGACGGAGGACGCGAAATCAAGCTTTAAAACTTTGCCTTAAAACTTCCGTATTTTTAAAAAGGCCCTTTGTATATGGGGCTTTTTATTTTTTACAATTTTTCCCTCAGAATTATTTGACAGAAATCATTAAATGTGCTATAATGTTTCTAAAATTATAGAAATGAAAGGATAGGTGTATTAATTTTGGACGATGTTCCTCCTGAGCCTCAAAGTGGCAGTACTTACTTCAACAACCTATTAGATTCTCTGTTGAGCATCAAAAGAAATCATGCTTTTGTGCCCGGATACTTTAAAATTTCCAACTTTGCGGCAGCTTGCAAAAACGGTGTTACACAAGTTAAAAAAACTATTGGTAAACGCATGAAATCAAGGCAGTGCATTTGCAGTGTCGAAGGTTTTTGTGTGTTTTTTTATGTTTAATTTGATTTAAATGCTGCCATTTGTCAAATAATTATATCATGGATTAATTATGGCTTTATTATTTAGTATTTTTGGAGGTTAAATTATTATGCCGGAAGTTTTGAGGCAATTTCTTTTTCAATTAACGTTGATTTTTGCAAATGCTATATTTGCCTGTGCGGAAATTGCGGTTATATCGGTAAGCGAACCAAAGCTGCAAAAGCTGTCGGAGGACGGAGACAAGCGCGCCACTCGCCTTCTTAACCTTACACAGCAGCCTGCAAGGTTTCTTTCAACCATACAAATAGGAATTACTTTGGCCGGTTTTTTGGCAAGCGCCTTTGCGGCAGGTAATTTTGCAGGAAGATTGGTGGATTTGCTTACAAAAATAGGTGTAACCTTTCTTCCCCGTTCCACCATGGAAACCATTGCCGTTGTTGTGGTGACGGTTATTTTATCATATTTTACATTAATCCTCGGGGAGCTTGTTCCAAAGCGGATTGCCATGAAAAAACCCGAGCAGCTTGCCCTGGCAATGTCCTGGCTTATTGTTGCCCTGGCAAAATTATTCTCTCCGGTGGTCAGTTTCCTAACGGTTTCAACCAACTTTGTTTTAAGGCTTATGGGCATTGACCCTCATGGCGAGGACGAGGAGATTACCGAAGAGGAAATCCGCATGCTTTTGGATACAGGCATTGAGGCAGGCACAATACTTCACGAAGAAAATGAAATGATTAAAAACATTTTTGAATTCAACGATAAAATAGCCGAGGACGTCATGACCCACCGTACAGAGGTTTCCGTGCTGTGGATTGACGAAACTTTGGAGGATTGGGAAAAAACCATTACCGAAACAAGGCACACCCGATACCCCGTTTGTAACGAAAACACCGATGACGTTGTAGGTGTGTTGAACATAAAGGATTTTTACAGAGTAAAGCACTTAGGGTTTGAAGCTGTTAAAAAGGAAGCCATTAACTCTGCATTCTTTGTACCGGAAACAATAAAGACGGACGTTTTGTTCCGAGATATGCAAAAGAGCCGAAAACACTTTGCAGTGGTGCTGGACGAATACGGCGGAATGAGCGGCATCGTTACCATAAGCGACCTTATTGAAGAGATTGTAGGCGATATAGACGACGGCGACAAGGAAGAAATCATAGAAAACATTGAACCCATGGATTCCCAAACCTGGAAAATAAGAGGGATTACTCCCTTGGAAGAGGTTGTGGAAACACTGGACGTTAAGCTTCCTCTGGAGGATTACGAAACCTTTGGTGGCCTTATATTCGGACTTTTAAACTACATTCCCGATGACGGTGCCACCCCCGAGGTAGAGTCTTTCGGTCTTAACATAAAGGTAAAAGAAATTAAAGACCACAGGGTAGAGTACGCCATAGTCTGCAAAACCGAATAATTTTTAATTATTTAATATTATTTAACCAAAATAAACTTTATTTTACAAACGGTATTGAAAATAAAAGCACCCCAAGATATAATATCATTATGTATATTAATCTTTAAGGGGTGTTTTTGTTTTGAAAAAATTTATGGACGAAAACTTTTTGCTAAATACAAATACTGCCGAAGTTTTATACCATCGGTATGCAAAGGACCTTCCCATATATGACTACCACTGCCATTTAAACCCAAAAGAAATTTATGAAAACAAGCCTTATGAAAACATTACCCAAATGTGGCTTGCGGGCGACCATTACAAATGGCGCCTGATGCGTCAAAACGGGGTTGACGAAAAATACATTACCGGCGATGCCGACGACTATGAAAAATTTGAAAAATTTGTTGAATGTGTGCAGTATGCGGCGGGCAATCCCATTTACCATTGGTGCCATCTGGAGCTTCAAAGGTATTTTGGCGTGTATGAGGTTTTGACCGCCGAAAATACCAAGCTGATTTGGGACAGGTGCGCACAAAAAAAATATACCCCACAAAAGCTTATCGAAATGTCCAATGTTAAGCTTGTGTGCACCACGGACGACCCGTTGGACACCTTGGAATACCACCAAAAGCTAAAGGATTCCCCTACAAAAATTCTGCCCACCTTCCGACCGGACAAAATCATAAATATTGACAAGCCGGGGTTTTTGGAATATCTAAATCTTTGCGGTGGTCTTAAAACATTAGGGGAAATTGAAGAGTTTATCAGCGATAGGCTTAAGTTTTTTTATGACAACGGGTGCAGAATATCTGACCATAGTCTTGATTATGTGCCCTTTGAGAAGGGAGCTTCTCCCGAAGCGGCGCTTGAAAAAGCATTAAAGGGCGAGCCTGCTTCAAAAGCGGAGGCAGACAGCTACAAAACCCATTTGCTTTTGCACTGTGCCAAGCTTTATAAAAAATACAACATTACCATGCAAATCCACTACGGAGCCATGAGAAACAACAATACACATATGTTTAATCGACTGGGGCCGGATACCGGCTTTGACAGCATTGGCGAGAGCCTTTCCGCCCACAACCTGTCAAGGCTTATAGACTCTATGAGTGAAGATGCGGAAAATTCAAACCCAAAAATTATTTTATACTCCCTAAACCCCAACGATTTTTATATGCTTGCAACCATGACCGGAAACTTTAGGAACATTCAATTTGGCAGCGCATGGTGGTTTAACGACCAGCTTGACGGAATGACAAGCCAAATGAAAGCCCTTGCAAACCTTGGCGCCCTAAACAAATTTGTAGGCATGCTGACAGACAGCCGAAGCTTTCTGTCCTATCCACGCCACGAATATTTCAGGCGAATTTTGTGCCGCATACTGGGAGAGTGGGCAGACGAAGGGCTGTTCCCTGCGGATTTATCCATTTTAGGCAAAATAGTTTCGGATATTTGCTATTACAACGCGGTGGATTTCTTTGGCATTTTGCTTTGAGCCTTGTTTTTTATCTTTCCGATAACAAAAACCACAAACGGAACAACAACGCCCAAAACAAAATGTATATAAACAGCTATTTTGCGTGAAAACTCCTGCATCTCGAAAACGTTTCTGCACATAAGAAGGGACAGGGAAAACAATATAAACACATAGGCGCTTGCCAGCGGTCTTTCCTCCTGCAGGTTAAATATCCTTTTGGTTATGTTTCCCATCAATGTAATAAGCAGCGCCAAAAGGACAAAGTCGGAAACTATCCAAAGGCTGATGATAAGCGCCTCCAGCCTTTCAATGTAACCTAAAACAGATACTTGCTTTATGGCCACAAAAAAGGGGGCAGGGGTTAGGGTCAATATCAAATTCCCCAGCATTCCCACCGCCATACCAACGGAAATAAGGCTGAAAAGCCCCAAATAACAAACAGCCTTTACGCCGGAGGATTTAACATCCGTTTTGTTTTTTATAATGGGCAGAAAAAGGAATATTATCGGAAGGTATGACCAAACCCCCATTATGCCAAGGCTTGCCGACAAAATCGGCTTAATGTCCAGATAACTTACAGGAAGCAGATTATCGGGGTTTATGTTCGGAATTGCAAAAAGCGCGCAAAGTGCCAGCGTTCCGGCAATTATAAATATGATTACCTCGTTCATCCTTGCCAATGTTACGGTGCTTTTTCTGGCAACCGCCCAGCCAACGGCGTACATGGGGACAAGAACAACCACAATATTGACATTGGGCAAAATGGTAGAAAGCAGCCGCTCTGCGTAATACCGAAGTGCCAAAGCGGCTAAAAACACCAGCCACAAAAGATACATAAAGCTTATAGCCCGGCTTACGACTTTTCCGAAAATCTGCTCCATGATTTGAGTAAAATCCTTGTCATCATATTCCTTTGCAAAGCCATAAAGTATATATATGGCAATCAAAAAAAGCACACTGCTGGCAATGGGCACAACCCATGCCGCCTGCCTGGCATGAAAGGCGGCAAAATTCGGTGCAATCCTTACAAGAGGGGAAAAAATTACTGTAATCACTAAGAACATTGCCTGCCTTACGGTTATTTTTCCTTTTTCAAATCCCATACTTTTCTACTCCTTTAATCCCAATAGGTTTAAGATATACATCGTTACGCTGATTTTATACGGGGCAGCATAGTGCAAAACGCCCAAGGCGATGGCAGCCAGGGCTAAAACGGAAAAAACTGCGGCGGCTTTTTTTTGCTTGTTTTTAAGCATAGCCTTTATTTCAAAAAAGGATGTAACTATTACGGCCAAGATATATAATTTCATTTTTCCTTCCTCTCCTTGTTTTTAAGAGAGTCTTTCATATTATAGGTGGTGCTGACTCTGGTGCTTACCTTAAGCTGGGTATCTATTGTTGGGAAAATTTTGTCCCAATCGTTTTTGATTTTTTCCCACTTTACAGGATTTTGCCTGCGCAGCTTTCCGTTAAAATCAAGAATATCCACTTCAAGCGCCTTTGCATAATCAATTACTGCGTTTACCTGCCTGGAAATCATGTCTGAAACCTGGTTTTCCAATGCTTTTAAGTTGTCCTTGGCAAGAATATCCTCTTGTCCATAATATCCTGCAACATTTGCGTCCACACTAATGCTTATTTTTATCGAAGGCTTGCCGTCCTCTATTTTTGCCTTGACTTTAGTTACAGAGCTTATGACTTCCAGAGCGATTTTTTCGTTTTGCTTGTCGTAGGCAATTATTTCGGTGGAAATAATCTTATTGTTAACCCAATTTAGCGCCCTTGCCATTTTGGCATCCAAAAAGCCTATCAGCCTGCCGTCCTTGAAAACACCATAGCCTGTTACCACAATCATGCTTTGAGGCGCTTGCGATTCTTTGCTTTCAGAGCCTTCCCCCCCGCCTTGTGAGCCTTCCTGCTGTCCGCTACCCTGCTTTTCTTCTTCCTCCTTGCTGTCTTCTTGCTCACCTTCCTGCTTTTCCTCCTCCTGGCTGCCTTCTTGCCCCCCTTCCTGCTTTTCGTCTTGTTTTTTCTCCTTGCCTTCAGGTTGAATCTCTTTTTCCATCAGGCTTTTGTTAAACTGCCCCGCACTTAGCCCCGAAATTTCTATTGCAGGCAAAACCGCACCGCCATACGAATTTTGGACCTTTGACAAAAACTCATATAAATTAATTTCCTCAAAAACCGACATAGCGCCCACGTCCTCACAAAGGGACTGGATTTTGTCGGACACATAATCCTTGGAGCTTTTAAAAGCTTCTATGACACTCTCGCCCCGCGCCCCTTTTACCACCCAAACGCTTACTGTGCCTCGGTTTTCATGGTTTCGTGCAAAAAAGTCAATATACGAGCGAACATCGCTTTTTGCAATTTCCTCACCCAGTATTAGGGAGTCGTTTTGCCCCCAGTTTATATCCTTTAAAGAATAGGTGGTCAAAAGCCTTGAAGCCTCGAAAACATCTCTTCCTTCGGCTTTGAGCACTTGATAGCTTTCTTCAGAGCTTGACTCCTGCTCCGACTGCATGGATTTTTTCGACTCTATTGCCATGACTATATTTTCCTTGTTTTCCTCTGAAAAATCCAGCGATACCGCACTGGGAAAGGTAATGTCGCTAAGCTCCACATTACCTATTATATATTTCCGGCAGCCCGTTAAAAAAAACGTCAAGCACAAGACCGGTAAAATTAAAGCATATTTGCCCCTTTTCATAAAGCTACCTCCTTATTTTTGCCTACTTTTGTTTAAAGTCCTAAGCATAAACGGTCTGTTCTTCACCATATAAAGAGGCGGGCGTATAATCGAATCACGAAGGTCGTTGCCGTCATTTCCCACAAACGGCGCAAGGT
>JAQVDK010000085.1 GCA_028697835.1 Eubacteriales bacterium
TGCGCCTTGCGGTTTTGCACAACCTTTATTTCTACAACAATATGATGGAAGAGATACGCAGCGCATTGGAAAACGAAAGTTTTGAAGGATATCGCAGGGAAAAGATACCCGTACTTATGCAAAGGATTTAAAACTTGACATTGGTAATGAAAAATTATACAATATTAAAATAACTATAATAATTTGGGAAGTGAAGTATTACGATGGATAAATTAGGACTTAACGAAATAAGAGAGCGGTTTTTATCTTTTTTTGAAAGCAAAGGTCATTTACGCATGCCGAGCTTTTCTTTGGTTCCGCAAAACGACAACTCGCTTTTGCTAATCAATGCCGGAATGGCGCCTTTGAAGCCTTATTTTACAGGCAAGGAGGTTCCGCCCTCAAAGCGTGTTACAACCTGCCAAAAATGCATCAGGACGCCCGACATCGAAAGGGTTGGCAAAACGGCAAGGCATGGAACTTTCTTTGAAATGCTGGGTAATTTCAGCTTTGGTGATTATTTTAAAGAAGAGGCAATTGAGTGGGCGTGGGAGTTTGTCACGCAGGAGATGAAAATGCCTAAAGACAGGCTTTGGATAAGCATATATGAAGATGATGACGAGGCGGAAGAAATCTGGACAAACAAAATCGGCGTTTCAAAGGATAGGATTGTACGCATGGGGAAAGAGGATAATTTCTGGGAAATTGGCACAGGTCCTTGCGGCCCATGCTCCGAAATATATTTCGACAGGGGCGAGGAAAACGGCTGCGGCTCGCCGGATTGCTTTTTAGGCTGTGATTGCGACAGATTTGTAGAATTTTGGAATCTGGTGTTTACTCAGTTTGATAAAGACGAAAGCGGCAATTACAACCGTTTGGAGCACCCCAATATCGATACCGGCATGGGTCTTGAGCGCCTTGCTGCAATTATGCAGGGTGTAGGCAGTCTTTTTGAAGTTGACACAATCCGTAATATAATGCAGCATGTAAGCAAGGTTGCAAAGGTGAAATACGGCGAAAATGAAAAAAGCGACGTTTCCTTGCGTGTAATAACCGACCATATAAGGGGAACGGTGTTTATGATTGCCGACGGGATTATTCCCTCCAACGAAGGAAGAGGATATGTTCTTCGCAGGCTTTTAAGGCGTGCCGCAAGGCATGGCAAGCTTTTGGGCATTAAGGAAACCTTTTTGTATCAAATAGTAGATACGGTTATTGCAGAAAATGCAAAGGCATATTCGGAGCTTGCGGAAAAAGCGGATTACATTAAAAAAGTAGTACTGAAAGAAGAAGAAAGCTTTGACAAGACCATTGACCAAGGCCTTGAAATATTAAACGAATATATCGAAAAAGTAAAGGCGAAAGATTACAAAATCCTATCCGGCGAAGACGCGTTCAAGCTTTATGATACTTATGGCTTTCCCATTGACCTTACCTTGGAAATTTTAGAGGAAAGCGGTCTTGGCGTGGATATGGAAAGCTTTAATGAGAATATGCAACAGCAGCGTGAGCGCTCCAGAGCTTCCAAGGAAGATGGGGACAGCGCCGGCTGGGACGATGGCATCTACAGCCAGCTTGGAAACACAGCAACAGAGTTTTTAGGCTATGACCAAACGGAATGCCAAGGCAGAGTTGTTGCCATCATAAAAGACAATGCCTTGGCGGAAAATGCCAACGAAGGCGACAGCGTTGTGGTGGTTCTTGATAAAACTGTTTTCTACGGCGAAAGCGGCGGACAGGTTGGCGACGTTGGAGTTTTGGTGGGCGGCTGCAGGGCAGAGGTAACCGACACCCAAAAACTGTCCAACGGCATAATTTTGCACATGGCAAAAATTACAAACGGCATCCTTGAGAGAGGCGACAGCCTTGTAGCCAAAATTGATGTGCAAAAAAGACGCAGCATATCTCGAAATCACAGTGCAACCCACCTTTTGCACAAGGCTTTAAGGGAAGTTTTGGGAAGCCATGTAAACCAAAGCGGCTCGTATGTGGCTGCTGATTATTTGCGTTTTGACTTTACGCATTTTGCACCTGTAACAGAGGAAGAGCTTTTAAAGGTTGAGGATATTGTAAACAATGCAATTCTTGATTCGTTAGATGTTAATATATCCCATAAGTCCCTCGATGAGGCGAAAAAAGAGGGCGTAGCCGCCTTGTTTGGCGAAAAATACGGCTCTGTTGTAAGGGTTGTAAAAATGGGCGGTTTTTCTGCTGAGCTTTGCGGCGGCTGTCATGTTGAAAACACTTCTCAGATTGGCTTGTTTAAAATAGTGCGAGAAAGCGGGGTTGCCGCAGGCATAAGGCGTATAGAGGCAATAACAGGAATGACCACCCTTAAAATCATGCGCCAAAGCGAACAGGTGTTAAAAGAGGTTTCGGCTATTTTAAAGACCAATCCTGCCGATATTATTGCAAAGGCACAAAGCTTTATCAGTGACCTTAGAAACGCCAACAAGGAAATTGAAACTCTTAAAGGGAAGCTTGCAGGCGGCTCGGTAGATGCGCTTATTGCAAAGGCGCAAAAGGTTGGCGAAACCTTGGTTGTCGCTACCAGAATGGACGAGCTTGACCTGGAAGGGCTTAGGAATTTGGGCGATAAGATTCGTGACAGGCTGCCAAATGCTGTAATAATACTTGCAACGGCAAAGGATAACAAAATCAACTTTGTATCAATGGCAACAAAAGAAGCAGTTGCAGCAGGCGCTCACGCAGGCAATATCATTCGTGAGATAGCAAAGATTACAGGCGGCGGCGGTGGCGGCAGACCTGAAAGCGCTCAGGCAGGAGGCAAGGACATTAGCAAAATTGATGAGGCAATTGTCCGCTCTGCGGAAATTATAAAAAGCTTTATTAAGTGAGGTGGAATTATGGATTGCATTTTCTGCAAAATCGCTGCAGGCGAAATACCAAGCAAAAAAGTGTATGAAGATGACATGATTTTGGCTTTCCACGACATATCTCCGGCGTCCCCTGTGCATATTTTGGTTATTCCAAAAGAGCATATCCCCTGTGCAAACAATATAAACAGTAATAACTCCAATGTTGTGGCACATATATATGAAGTAATCCCCAAAATAGCCAAGGAGCAAGGCATAGGCGAAAAGGGCTATCGCATTGTAAACAACTGTGGGGAGGACGGGGGGCAAACCGTAGGTCATTTGCATTTTCATGTTTTGGGCGGAAGAAACCTAAAGTGGCCTCCGGGTTAATCTTTATAAGGAGATGCTGGTATGACAAATTTAAATGCAATTATATTAGGCTTGATACAGGGACTGGCGGAATTTCTTCCCATATCAAGCTCTGGTCATCTTGTGATTTTTCAAAAGCTTTTGGGCCTTCCAAACAGCGAAGAGTATATTGTCTTTGATATCCTGCTTCATGTAGGAACGCTGGTTTCTGTGTTTTTCTTTTATTGGAAGGACGTTTTGGGTCTTATACGGTCGTTTTTTGGCATTATTGGCAACCTTTTCAAAGGCAGGGTGGATTTCAAATCGGGGAAAAGGAACCTTTTGGTCTTGCTTTTTGTTGCCACCTTGCCGTTGGTTGTTGTCTTTTTGTTTAAAGATAAAATCGATAGGGTGTTTTCGTCGTCAACCTTTGTTGGAGCGGCACTTTTGGTAACCGGCGTAATACTTTGGCTTACGGATAAAATCAGGCAAGGCGGCCTTACCGATGAAAGTGCATCTTATAAAAATGCCTTGATGGTTGGAATTTTTCAGCTTTTTGCAATACTTCCGGGCATATCACGAAGCGGTTCTACCATATTTGGTGGTATGCTTTCCGGTATGAAAAAGGAGTTTGCGGTTAAATTTTCGCTGCTTTTGTCGATAATTGCTGTCTTGGGGGCGGCGGTATCTTCCGTGCCGGACATGGTTTCGGGGGCGGGAGTGTCTGCAACTGCCACCCAATGCATTTTGGGCATGGCGGTATCGGCAATAAGCGGAATTTTTGCAATAAAGTTTCTTGTTAAAATGCTAAGCAAAGGAAATTTTAAAGTTTTTGCCTTCTACTGCTGGGCAGTGGGAATTATTACAATAATTATGTCATTAGGGTGAGATGATGGCAAGAAAAGCAAGCAGGGCGGCTACGCCCAAACCACGCGGAAGAAAAGCAGTTAAACAAAAATCACAAACAAGCTATGAGGTTATAAGCATTATTCTTATAGCCCTTGGAGTGTTTATTGCTATAAGCTTTTTTACCAACACCGCAGGCGAGGTGGGCGAATGGGTAAAAACGGCGGCCATGGGGCTTTTTGGCTATCCGGCCTATTTTTTGTGTTTTATAATTATTGGAGCCGCCATTCATTTCATTGTCAAGCGTGATATTGGTACATATGCCCTAAAGTATTGGCTTTGCGCTTTTTTAGTGGTGATTATCAGTGTGTTTTGGCATTTGGTTACAAGCCCCGAAGGCACCAACTATTGGCAAATGGGGCAGGCGGGCGAAGGAGGAGGAGTGGTTGGCGGCATCCTTACCGGCCTTATCCTACAGCCCTTTGGGAAGGTTGGAAGCATAATTTTAGTTTCGTCTGTTTTGCTTGTTCTTATTGTGGTTATATTTGAAGTATCCGTTTTGAAGCTTATAAGGGCCGCATGGAATGGCATTGCGGACAAGCTTCGAGAGGATGACGAAGATTATGACGAAGACTACTCCCCGGCAACCGCTCCAAAAGAAATGCCGCCGCAAATGAGGCGTGAGCTTAAAAAGATTAAAAAGCAGATATTGGATTTTGAAAAGGATTTTGCGGATTTTCCCGGTCCTGATAAAAATAAAAAGAAGGACGAAAAGCAAAAAGAGCCTGAACAGGCGGCTGTGCAGGAGATTTCAAGCGAGAGCCCAAGCGAAGTTCAGGTAACGCAAGAGCCTGACAAAGAAGCGATTAAAGAGGCTATTGATGCGGCTGCGGAGGTTACCTTGCTTCCCAAAAGCAAGAAACGGGAAGAGCCGGAGCGTATTGAAATTGAAGTAACAAATGATAGGGTGGATTACAAGTTCCCTTCCTTGAATTTGCTGCGCACTCCGGAAAAGCCTTCCCCAATGACGGAGGAAGCATTAGAGCGCACCGCTGCAAAGCTTATTTCTACGCTTGAGTCCTTTGGTGTTCAAGCACAAATTGTAGATTACAGCAAGGGACCTACCATAACCAGGTATGAGCTTCAGCCAAATGCAGGCGTAAAGATTAGCAAAATTACAAGCCTTGCCGATGATATTGCCTTGAATCTTGCGGCAACCGGAGTGAGAATCGAGCCCATTCCGGGAAAAACGGCAATCGGTATTGAAGTCCCCAATGCATTCCAAACAATTGTAAATATTCGTGAGGTTGTCGGCTCTCCTGAATTTTCCAAGTTTCAAAGTCGTTTGTCCTTTGCTCTTGGTAAGGATATTGCAGGAAAACCGATTATAGCCGATATAGCAAGAATGCCACACTTGCTTATTGCAGGCTCTACGGGCTCGGGTAAATCGGTTTGCATTAATACTCTTATTACGAGTATTCTCTACAAAGCCGCACCTTACGAGGTCAAACTGGTTTTGGTGGACCCTAAGGTGGTGGAATTAGGTATTTACAACGGCATTCCCCATCTTTTAATCCCTGTTGTGACAGACCCTCGAAAGGCTGCAGGGGCACTGCAATGGGCAGTCGTTGAAATGACGAACAGGTACAAGCTTTTTGCAGACAATAACGTAAGAGATTTAAAGGGATATAATAGATTCGCAAGAGAAAACGGCTTGGAAGAGCTTCCTCAAATTGTAATTATTATAGACGAGCTTGCGGACCTTATGATGGTAGCGCCAAATGATGTTGAAGACAGCATTTGCCGTCTGGCGCAGATGGCCCGTGCGGCAGGAATGCACCTTGTAATTGCAACTCAGCGTCCCTCTGTTGATGTAATTACGGGTATAATCAAGGCAAACATCCCCTCAAGAATTGCTTTTGCTGTTTCGTCGTATGTTGACAGCCGCACAATTCTTGATATGGGTGGAGCTGAAAAGCTGCTTGGCAGGGGAGATATGCTCTATTACCCAATCGGAGCCGCAAAGCCCATGCGTGTACAGGGGGCTTTTGTCACCGATAAGGAAGTTGAAAGTATTGTAAACTTTGTCAAAACGCAAAACGAAGCCGATTATAACCAAGATGTTATCGAACAAATTGAAAGCGCAGGCGAGCGAAGGATTGCCGGTGAGGATAGAGGCGGGGATGCTGACGAGCTTTTGCCCCAAGCGGTAGAAATGGCAATCGAAGCAGGACAAGCCTCTGTTGCCATGTATCAAAGGCGGCTTAAAATTGGGTATCAGCGTGCAGCAAGGCTGATTGACCAAATGGAAGAGCGGAAGATTATAGGACCTTTCGACGGAACAAAGCCCAGGGAGGTGCTTATAACACGTGCCCAGTGGAATGAAATGCTGATGAACATGGACGCAGGCGCAGAGTTAAAAGCACCGGAAGAAAATGAAGAAGTAGAGGAAGAAGAATAAAATTAATTATTTAATCCGAAAGCTATGGGCGGTATGTATGCGAAGGCATAAATGCCGCTCCCTGCTTTCGGATATTTCATCATAATTCGAAAACAAATTTCGGCTTAATATATAAACCTTAGCAGGTTTGATAAAAAACCACAATTTTCTACTAAAATAGGGCAAAAAAACAATAAATAGTGTCAATACTGCAAAAAAGGTGTTGACAATGCGACAAGTTCCTGTTATAATTTTCAATGTCGAATTAAAGAAGCTTAAAATTTAAGCTAAAAGGGTTTAAACGCCTCTTTAATCAAAATATGTGAGTGAAGTCTAAAAACTCTTGAATTTTCAGACAAGTGATGGTATAATATAGCATATAGGTCTTAAACTTTGAATAAATATTTAGTATTATGGGGGTATAGCTCAGTTGGGAGAGCGCTTGACTGGCAGTCAAGAGGTCAGGAGTTCGAGCCTCCTTATCTCCACCAAATAAGGTCCTTTAACCGTAAGGGTTGGAGGGCTTTTTTGTGTGAAAATCGATTGTTTTTTCTGTTTTGCATATTATGCGTATATTACCGATTGATTTTTGCAAGTTCGCTTTTTAAAAAGTTCACATCTGCGTTAGTGTAAGTGTCGGTGGTTAAAGCATAATCTGTATGCCCCAACAAATGCATGGCTGGCAGGCCAATAAAAGCCGCACTTGTGCGTTGCCAGTAGTTTTAAGGCTATGCCCGAAAATGAAATTCCCCCGGCTAAGCCGGGGGATATTTATTGTAAGTTTTATTGATTTTTTAGTTTTTGTCAAAGATAAGCTGCGGCGTTATTGGATTTCGCCCGCATAGCCTTTTTCAAGCTCTGAAAGTTTTTCC
>JAQVDK010000086.1 GCA_028697835.1 Eubacteriales bacterium
TTATTTATAATTGACAGCAACAGTTTGTCATTGAGTGTGACCCCGATACAGTACTCCCTTATCTCCTTGCTGACGGGAATGGTAATAACATTTTTATAACTATTTTTCAATATGTAATATGCCACCGAAAATTCATTTCCATAACCATAGTGTGCCTTGCCGCTTTCCACGGCATTAAGGCTTTCTTCCCTTGTGTTATAGTAAACCGCATTTTCCTTTTTAATTCCTTGAGGAAGCGGAACATCTTTTATGGCGGCATATAATTTGTTCTCTAAAGTGTTGGGATTTACCAAGGAGTTATGATAAAGAATTGTTTTAGTTTTTAAAAAGGGCTTGGATATAGCCATATCAGCGGATTTGTTGCTTGAAGTGATGCCGTGTATCATGGTGGCGTTGCTTGCATAAACCTCCTGGGCTGTATTGTACACTGTGCATTCAAACACAAGACCCGTCAGATTTGATATCCTATCCAAAACCAGCTTGAAAACTCCCTGAATTTCTCCGTTTTTATCTGCAAATGAAAGAGGCGCTGCCCCATCGATGGCAGCTACCCAAATAACGCCGCTGTCTTGTATATAGTTTATTTCCTCCTGTGTAAAAACAGGCTCGATAGTTGGCGTCAGCGGAGAGTTGACACGACTATCTGCATATCTGAACGGTTCTGCCGGAAAATCCATATAATTTGCCTTAACCGTAAATTCAAACAAGACGGCTATTTCAATTATGACAAGCACAGAGACAAGAATTTTGTTTTTTCGATATGTGTATTTTTTATTACCACTCACGCTTTTTACCTTCCTTGTAGTGTTTTTGCCTACGGAGCTGAGTATTTTTTTAAAAAATCTATCGCAGCATCTTCATCAAGGGGCTTGCTGATTAAATACCCTTGTATTTTATCGCAGCCGCTGTTTAGCAAATATTCTTTTTGCGATTGTTTTTCCACGCCTTCTGCAACCGTATGGTGGTTAAACTTGTGTGCAATTGAGATAATGTCGCAGATGATGGTTTTCTTATGGTCTTCATCCAACAATCTATCGATAAAGTACTTGTCAATTTTAATGTAGTTTACGTTAAGCTCCCTCTCCCTTGCAAGAGATGAATAGCCTATGCCAAAATCATCTATGGCAATATAAAGGCCCGCTTTTTTAAGCTCGCCAAGAATACGGTTGATTTTATCATAATCGGAAGAGAAAACAGACTCTGTTATTTCAAGGCCCACGTTTTGCGGCCGAACTTGCATCCTGTCAATCATACTTAGCAAATTGGTGCAAAAATCCTTGCTTAAAAGCTGAATAACCGATACATTGATGGATACGCTTATATCACTTAGCCCGTGTTTTTCCAATCTTTTCAGAAAACGAAAAGCCTGCTCGAAAACCTTTTCCCCAACAGGAACTATGAGCTTTGTTTTTTCTACAATAGGAATAAATTCCACGGGGGAAACATTGCCTAAATTATCGCTTTTTAATCTTGCCAAGGCTTCAAAAGCAAATATGCGGTTTGACTTTAAATCAATAATAGGCTGATATTGCAGATAAAGCCTTCCGTCATTTTCGTTGGATATAATGTAAGATAATTCGCGTTTTATTTCCTGTTCGCGAATTATTTTGTTTTCCAATTCCGTGTCGTAAAAGCAAATGCCAAAATCCGCATCGCTGTATTCGGCTGCCCTTTCGGAGGCAATCAAAATGTTGCTTAAAAGCTGATTTGTGCTGTACGAGCAGTCTTTGCATATTTCAAAAACACCAATGCCGCCGCCAATTCTTTCGGTGGAAAGAACGGATTTTAATACTTGTACTATTGAGTTGCAAAACGCAACCAGTTCTTGCTTAGTTTGGTAATTTTTGATGTAAAAAGTAAAGTGGATTTCATAAGTGCTAAACAGCAGCCTATCGTCCGTACAAAGCTTTTGAAGGTGCACGGCAATATCTTTAATCAAATCCCGTCCATAATAAAAACCATGAGTATCGATGAGCTTTTGTACCGTACTCATGTTAATGCTGATTAAAGCCCTTTTTGCATTAAAACTTTCTTTGGAATCCTGCTTTAGCAGTTTTTCCAAATACCTTAGGTTGTGAAGACCTGTCCATACATCATGTTCATTGACATATCTTAAATTGTTTTCTACTTGTTTCCTGTCGGAAATGTCAAGTATAATGCCTTCGAGAGCCTCCACCTCGCCATCATCGTTATATACGCCTTGTCCAAGCTCCAACACCCATTTTTGCTCACCGCTTTTTGTGGTTATTTCATATTCATACTTAAAGGGAATTCTTTTGGGAAGGACACGGCTCCACTCCTCCCGCAGCAAGCTGCGGTATTTAGGAGCGATTAAATCGTTAAAAGAGAGGTCTTTGTTATTAATAAGGCTTTCCGAGGGATATCCGGTCAGCTCCAGACAGCCGGCGGAAACAAACTGCATGGTCCACTGCGGGTCGTTATTGCATCTGTATGCCAAGCCCGGAAGGTGTGAAAAAATGACGGATTTGCTGCGCTCACTTTCTTTTAGCGCCTCTTCGGCCTGTTTGTGCATGGTTATATCCTCAAGCAAGCACAAATGTATTATTTCATCGTTTGGAGCATAACGAAAATGCGAAACAGTCATGTTTGTCCATACAATCGAGCCATCGGGCCTTATATAGCGTTTTTCCATTGTATAGCTGTCTATCTCGCCCTTTTTTAGTTTTTCAAACATTTCAAGGTCGGCTGCCACATCGTCGGGATGGGTTATATCAACCCATGAAACGTTTTGCAATTCATCTACTGTTCTGCCAAGAACTTTTTCATACATAGGATTTGCATTTGCGCCGCTGAGTCGTGTTTTGCTTGCAAGGGTCATATCGGTCATAATAGCAATACCTATTGGAGCTTGTTCAAACACGCTTTTATATAAAACTTCGTCGTAGGCGTTTTTTAGGGCAAGAGTTTTTAATTTGCTGTGCTGCATCCAGACATAGAGCAGTGTAATGGAAAGAATAAAAAAACATATTGAAATTATTACATCGGGCACCATATGCTGCAAAATGTGCGAATTCCACTGCGCCGCTGAAAAATCAACGACAAATAGGGCAGCTATATTGCTTGTGGCCGTATCTTTAACAGGCACAATCACACTGACACGGCTTCCGAGTTGGTCGGTTGCGGATTTGGTTAGTACCGTTTTCCCTGTTTGGAATATTTCCCTGTAAGTGTTGTCCGTTTCTTCAAAAACAGACCCTTCAAATGAATCGCCAATTTTTGAATCTATTAAAAAAACAATTTTGTTATCGTTTTCGACTAAAAAATATGCCAGTTGAATCGGACTTGTATTTTCAACAAGCTTTGCCAGGCTATTTTTAACCTTTTCATATTCGGGTTTTGCAAGGTTGTCGTTTTTTAGAAGAGCTACAATCTGCTCGGTATGGAACATGCTTTCCAAAGCCTGTGCCAATTGAGTGGCTTCCGATGCGGCTATGCTGTCACAACGATTCCATGCAAAATACAGGTAAGAACAGCTTGCAAATATTGCCAATAAAATAAAAAAAACTGCAAAAATAGGTTTGAATTTGAAGCTATTATTAAAGGCATATTTATAAACATATTTTCCTTTTGACGGTGTGCAACACATTGGTACAATTCACCTCTTCCCCTTTTTGGGTTTTACCTGTCTTAATACTATTATAATCGTAGGCAATTGCAAAGTCAACATTTTATGACAAAAAATTACTACAAAAGGATTGTTTTGATTTACTTTTGCATTTTGTATAAATATTTTTAACAAAAGACATAATAAACAATGAAGTTATCATTACAAATTCAAGTCCCATGCCTTTAAGATTTAGAGGGATTTAACGCAAGTTTTTAAATTTTCGTTATTGCGCCCTGCACAGGTGCTACAAACTAACAAAAAGAGGAAGTGTTTTTTATGAAATTTTTGCGCTGGCTTGGCGGTATTGTGGTGTTTTTCTGGCTGATTGGGTTTGCCTTTAGATTTGCGGGCAGCCTTATTCATTTACTGCTGATTGTTGCGGCAGGGATTTTTATTTATGATTGGATTTTCGGAAGAAGAAAGAAAGCCCACAAAACTACACAAAACTAACTAAGTTTATATAAAAAGGAGCAAGCTGATATGCTCCTTTTTGCATTTTTGAAATATAATAAATCCGCCGTATATGGCGGATTTTATGTGGTTTATTTTCTGCCGGCTTTAAGCTTTGCGCTTTTAACGGTGTTTTTCATAAGCATTGCTATTGTCATAGGACCAACGCCGCCGGGAACGGGCGTTATGGCAGCGGCTTTTTCCTTGCAGGATTCAAAATGGGCATCACCCACAAGTTTTTTATTTTCAAGCCTGTTTATGCCAACGTCGATAACAACCGCCCCCTCTTTAATCATATCGCCGGTTACCATTTCGGGGCGGCCCACCGCAACAACCACAAGGTCGGCACGTTTTATAACTTTCGGCAGGTTTTTTGTTTTGGAGTGGCAAATGGTTACGGTTGCGTTTTTATGTAGAAGCAGCATTGACATGGGCTTTCCTACTATGTTGCTTCTACCCACCACTACACATTCCTTGCCGGCAAGGTCAATTTCGCTTTCTGCAATAAGCTCCATGACGCCCGCAGGAGTGCAGGGCAAAAAGTCGTAATTTCCAATCATGATTTTCCCCACATTTACCGGATGAAAAGCGTCCACATCCTTTTCGGGTGAAATGGCGTTTATAACCGCTTCTTCATCAATATGCCGCGGCAAGGGAAGCTGGACTAAAATTCCGTTTATATCATCTTTTTCATTAAGCTTTTTTACAAGCTCTATAAGCTCTTCCTGAGTTGTTTCGCCTTTTAAGGCATATTCTTCGGAATATATGCCAATCTCCTCGCAGGCACGCTTTTTTGAATTAACATATACTCGGCTTGCGGGGTCGTCGCCCACTATAACCACTGCAAGACCAACGCTAATTCCTTCGTCCTTTAGTTTTGCCACTTCTTCTTTTAGCTGTCCTTTGATTTTTTGGGACAGTGCTTTTCCGTCTAAAATCTTTGCCATTTTTATATCCTCCCATCAAGCATTTTGGAGAGTCTCCAATCAAATCGTCCCGCCCTGCCAAGGTCAGTGCTTTGCGCACCAGTTTGTGATTTTCCGGGCGGCGATATTGTAAAAGCGCCCTTTGCATTTGCTTTTCCTCATATGCTTTGGGCACATAAACCTTTTCCATAGTCCGAGGGTCAATTCCCGTATAATACATGCAGGTTGCTATTGTTCCCGGTGTGGGGTAAAAATCCTGCACCTGCTGGGGGCTTATCCTGTTGTCACGCAAAAACTCCGCAAGAGCAATGGCGTCGTTTAAAGTGCTCCCGGGGTGGGATGACATTAAATAAGGCACTAAAAACTGTTTTTTCCCAAGCTTTTTACTTAGTTCATAAAATTTGGCACTAAATTTATTATAAACCTCTTTAGGGGGTTTGCCCATACGTCTTAGCACATTGTTCGATATATGCTCCGGTGCAACCTTTAGCTGCCCGCTTACATGGTGCTCAATCAATTCCTTGAAAAATGTATCGTCTTTGTCTGCCAAAAGATAGTCATACCTGATGCCGGAGCGGATGAAAACTTTTTTCACCCCGTCAATGCTTCTAAGCTTCCTAAGAAGGGATAAATAGTCGCTGTGGTCTATTTTTAAGTTTTTGCAAGGGGAAGGGTACAGGCATTGCCTGCTTGAGCAAACGTTTTTTTTGTTGCATGGCCCGCTTCTGAAATTTGCAGTTGGTCCCCCCACATCATGGATATAGCCTTTGAAGTCCTTTTCCCAAGTTAGCTTTTTTGCTTCGGCAATAATGGAAGAGTGGCTTCTTGAGCGCACCTGCCTTCCTTGATGAAAATTAATGCTGCAAAATGTACAGGCACCAAAACAGCCTCTGCTTGAGGTTATGCCAAACTTTACCTCGCTTATGGCGGGAACGCCGCCCATGCTTTCATAGATGGGGTGGTAATCCCTCATATAAGGCAGGGAGTAAACCCTGTCCAGCTCCTCGGTTTCCAAAGGGGGGCTTTGTGGGTTTATCACAAGCCATTTGTCAAAATGCCTTTGTGCAAGGGTGCCCTGCTTTTCATACTGCATTTTACAGGCAATTGCATATTGCTTTTTGTCACTTCGTACCGCTTCAAAATCGGGAATAATGGTGCAGCCCTCGGGCGGCTCGCTGCTTATATAAGCAGTCCCTTTGATATTGGTAATCTTTTTTACAGGAGTGCCTTTTCTAAGGGTGTGGGCAATTTCTGTGATAGAGCGCTCGCCCATGCCATAGGCTAAAATATCCGCCCGGCTGTCAAACAAAATGCTTCGACGCACCTTGTCATCCCAATAGTCATAGTGGGCAAAGCGCCTTAGGCTCGCCTCTATGCCGCCGATAATTATAGGTACATCGCCAAAGGCCTCTCGGATACGGTTGCAATAGACTATTGTAGCCCTGTCGGGGCGATAGCCCGCCTTTGCGCCGGGGGAGTACATATCCTCGCTGCGCTTTTTCTTTGCGGCGGTATAATGGCACACCATGCTGTCCATATTACCCGAGGCAACCAAAAAACCCAGCTTTGGCTTGCCCAGCCTTTTAAAGTCCTCACAATCCCTCCAATTGGGCTGAGGTATAATGCCTACGGTAAATCCTTCGCTTTCGAGCACTCTTGAAATTATAGCGTGACCAAAAGAAGGGTGGTCCACATATGCATCGCCCACCACAAACACAAAGTCCAAAGCGTCAATTCCACGCTGTTTTAAATCTTCTTTTGAAATAGGTAAAAAATTGTTTTTCATGCATTTTATTATATCAAAATATGTCGAGCTTTGCAATAATATATTAAGCTTTTGATTTTCCCCTGAA
>JAQVDK010000087.1 GCA_028697835.1 Eubacteriales bacterium
TATAATTTCACTACTTCCGTCATTGTATTTCAATCCACGCACCCGCGAGGGGTGCGACCAAACCTGTCATTGTTGATGACAGCCTGCCGGTGTCCATTTCAATCCACGCACCCGCGAGGGGTGCGACTCGCCCGAGTTTCTACATACAGAAACCCGCTACTATTTCAATCCACGCACCCGCGAGGGGTGCGACTACAACCACGCCCTCTTTTGCACGTTGTCAATCAATTTCAATCCACGCACCCGCGAGGGGTGCGACATTAAGATATGCATCCTTGTCCTCAGTTGAATAATTTCAATCCACGCACCCGCGAGGGGTGCGACCAAGACACAACTAGACGGGAGCATATCATCAGCATTTCAATCCACGCACCCGCGAGGGGTGCGACCGTAGAGATTGAGAGATAAACCAAACCAAAAGGGGATTTCAATCCACGCACCCGCGAGGGGTGCGACTGTTCAACAAAGACTCTCAAAACAGGTCTGATTTTATTTCAATCCACGCACCCGCGAGGGGTGCGACCGGACCGGTGGAGAAAGAATCATTACCAAAGCAATATTTCAATCCACGCACCCGCGAGGGGTGCGACGTTGTCGGCAGCAGATACACAGACAAAGAAATGCGATTTCAATCCACGCACCCGCGAGGGGTGCGACTGGTCGTGATCGGACCGATACAGACAAGGACCTGGATTTCAATCCACGCACCCGCGAGGGGTGCGACACCGCACGGTTGAGCTCTGCTGCGCTATTGGTGATATTTCAATCCACGCACCCGCGAGGGGTGCGACTTCTTCGTCGGTAATGGTCTATCGTATTAACTCCTATTTCAATCCACGCACCCGCGAGGGGTGCGACCACGCTCTTTTATAGTGATTGCAACGGCGGCAGATTTCAATCCACGCACCCGCGAGGGGTGCGACCTGAAAGCAAGCCTGGAAAGCATACCGGAGCGGATGATTTCAATCCACGCACCCGCGAGGGGTGCGACCGCAAAATTGCACAAAAATATAATGTAAATTAAATATATTAAGTGCAAGTTTTACAAAAAAAGTCAACAATTATAATACTTATTGCAAAACAAATCACAAAACAGTAGATATATTGGACTAAATTGGTGCGAATACCCTTGGCTTTTTATGTTTGCATGGGATTCGCACTTAGATAATCAGCGGTGATTCCAAGTCTAAAGTTGGTTTTGCCCCAATATGTTCCACTTTATTTTTATAATTGTTTCCTAAATAGTAAAATCTAAGACTATCAGTCTTTGGGTCTATAATATTACAAAGTATGTTTTTAACTTCAATTGCTTTGGCATTGTCAAGGTTGCACTCAAAAACTGAATTTTGAACCCTCTGCCCATAATTTATACATTGTTTTGCAACTTTTCTAAGCCTCTGTTTACCGGCTGATGTTTCTGTGTTCACATCGTATGTAATTACAACTAAAATAATCTCACCTACTTCCACATAAAAGGCGGATATGCATCAATATCTCCGCGAAGAAACCGTGCCAGCAGTAAAGCTTGCACATAAGGCAGCATACCCCACTCGACCTTTTTTTCTAAAAATGGATGTGTTATTTTTTCTTGCTTCTTATTCTGCCAAGCGGATAAAAAGGTCTTTCTCCCCTCATCTTTCATAGTAACAGCTTCATTCTCTTTTACAAGAAAATCTTTACTTTTTATAATTTTTTTGTTTATAAGAGTTAAGACAAATCTGTCAGCAAATACGCTTCTAAACTCCTCCATTAAATCTAATGCCAAGGATGCTCTGCCTGGTCTGTCCCTGTGTAAAAACCCTACATAGGGGTCTAAACCAACTGTTTCCAGTGCAGAGCAACACATGTTTGCTAAAAGGGTATATGCAAAAGACAGCATGGCATTTACCTTATCCATTGGAGGACGTCTATTCCTTGTTTGAAAATAAAACTCATCTTTTTGTTGAAGTATTAAGTTGTCAAAAACAGAAAAATATACTGATGCGGCCTCTCCTTCAATTCCTCTAACCTCTTCAAGGCTTTCTGTATTTTTTAGCTGTTTTAGGGAATTAGATAAAAACATTGACTTTTCTTTAAGCTTATCGGTATCGATTATTAAGGGGTAATCCCTTATAGCTCTTTCGAGCACCCACTTGGAGTTATATATTTTTCCGACTAAAAAGTTTTTGGCAATACTGCAGCTTTGGATTAAGCAGTCTGAAATTCGATATTGATGTTTTCTAAGCAAAACATTGCCTGCGGTTTCACCTGATACTCTGGCAAGAAAGCGACCATTTCTACTTAAAAAGCAAAGAGAAATATTCTTTTTGGCACACGCCCCCATTAGCGCCGGGCTTGCTCCGGAGTAGCCGAAAGTCACTATTCCTTCAATATTGTGCAAGGGAACCCTTGCCACAACATCATTATCCTGTATAACAACTACATTTTCCCCGTCAAGGGAAAGATATCTGTCCGGCATGGTTATATATAGGGTGTTAAGCAACTTTTTCATAGCTATCCCTCGTTTATCATTTTTTCAATATACTCTCTTGCTGACTTGTTTTTGCAAAGCACGGGCAAACAAAGGTCATTAAGGGAACATAAGCTGCAGCTTTTAGAAGGCTTGACCTTTGGAGTATGTCCTCTTTTAAAAAGCATATGCATCTGTTGTATTATGTCCGTTACCTTATCCTTAAGCTTTTGGGTTACTTCAATCTTTTCCCTATGCCTTGTCTGCCCATAGAATAAATAGCCACGATTTACATCACAGCAAAACATTTCTTCCAAGCACATTGCCTGAGCAACAAGTTGAAGAATATCAATATCCGTTTTTTTGGGTGCACCTTTTTTATATTCAATTGGGTAAGGAATATATGTCCCCTCACGCCCCTTAATTTTGACACCGTTTTTATCCAAATGAAATTCAACCACATCACATTCACCGCTTATTCCAAGGGTGGACGAATGAACAGGCATTGCGCGAGAAATGATAACATTACCCCGCTTTTCGGCTGAAGCTGCATCATGCACTTTTTCGTGGAATACATTACCGATGGCAGTATGGTAATTATCCTGCCATAAATTTTCTATATGTATAAGCGCCCATTGCCGCTTGCAGAAGGCAAAGTGCTGTATGCCCGATAGCATTAAATATTCGTCTTGCTTATACACCTTCATAAACATCAAGCTTTAGTCCGTCGAGCCTGTTTTCTGTAATATCGTAATCATATATGCTTTTTGGGATGGATACTTCTGCTTTTTTGGCTATAGATATGCTGTCATGGACTTTCTTTGTGGAGTATTGCCCTATTTTATTGTTGTGAGTCCACCAATAAAGTTTATGAACATTCATGCTACCGTCAGGTCTTGCGGAGGAAGTGTCATTTACAAAAAGTGTTCTTATTGCCTCTTTTATTTTTTCTGCATCTTCTTGGGTAAAGTTTGTTTTTTCTGCCAACTGAACATTTATACTTCCTTTTAGTATGTAAACACCAAAGTCAACCCTGTGCTTCATACCCATTGTATCGGATGCTTTTCCGCTTGCTCCTGATTCGCTGTTTACGCTTTTTGTTATCTGTATGCTTGATATATCAACTGTGTCAACACTAAATGCCGGATGGATGGAAACAGGACCTCTTACGCCAACGGAAAGTTCAGAGCCTTTAAAGGCAAAGACTTGACCAAAACTCCTGACATCTATCCATTCTTCACAAGCTATTTTTGCATAAGCATCTTTACTTGCGTTTTTACCTTTTTTCTGTTCTTCTTTTAAAACTTGGTTGCTGTCCGCCCTTTCTCTAAGGCTGGCGTATCCGTCATTGTTTTTGTCATCTGATTGAACGAAAATATTTTCCCCCATATCCATTAATCGGTTTCTGATTTTACGCTTTAAACAAACATCGGAAATTTCGCCAAAACCGTCAATGGTAGTTCGGGGAATGTTGTTGTTTAGCGGGTCGCCGTTTGGGTTTGCATTTGAAACTGTAATAATAGCCATAAAATCAATTTTGTTTTGAAGTGGGTTCATTTTTATTCCTCCTCATTAATTTTATTTACTTTATTTTCTTTTGATTGGTTAATCAATGCTTGTCGTTGGGTATCAAACCCCAATACCATGCAACCGTCTAAGTTTGATGCGTTTTTGAATTCTTCGGGGTCAATCATGCCGGATATTTCCCCAATAAGCTTATATAGCTTTGAGCCTTTTATGCCAAGTGTTTGTTTATATGGGATTAGTTTGTTGTTTATTATTGCCCATGTTTTTGCAGGAGAAGTAGAAAACCTTGTAAAGTAACGGATAGCGTTAGTCGTTCTTATACTACCTTCGCTGCCTTTGTCCCTAAGTGCCCAACTTTCAATTGCATCAGCAACAGCCAAAAGCCTGCCGCAATTGTATGCCAAATTGTCCGTTTGCTTAACTTCCATGCTATATTCCTCCTTTTTGTAATCATACAGATATTTTCTATAAACCGCACAACAGACGGTTAAAACCTTGTACCAGTTATGTATTGATTCATAATTTTGCGGTTGTTTAGCTTTGTCGATAAGTTTCTTTGCAATATCCCTTGGAATTTTTCGCCCGTCAACTATACAAGGTTGAATCCGCTCCACTGCGTTTGAAACGATTTTATCATCAGCCTTTATACTGTTGCCCTGTTCCGTTCCGTATGCTATCGTTGCAATAGTCTGGCAAGATGGTGCGCCATAAAAGGATACTGGCTTTTTATCCTTAAATTTATAGCGGTGTTGCCAGGATACTGTTTTGTGCCAGCTTTTAATGTTATCGATTAATTCATGCCCCTCAAGACCGTTGTATTCGCGATAAAATATAATGGACATTCTTCCTGTGGTAGGCGCATCAAGTCCTATTAAGGCAAGCTTTGCATTAGGGGTGATTTCGTCTTTGTATCCTCTTATAGCATTGTTGAACTGTTCGGCTAATCCTTTTCTTGTGATGTCTTTGTCTTGGTCGTTGGCAAAATCAATGAAAAATGCTTCAGCGAAATCCATGGTATCACTTAAATAAGCAGGTGTTTTTTGGCTTTGCGTTCCCCATAAAACAAAAACTTTATCACCTATTCTTTGACCTTGATTACTAATTAGCCATTTTAAAGCATTGTGTGCTTTTTGAGAAACTTCATAGCTTAAAGTCATTGCTTCTTCTGCGGTGTGAAACCGCCCCTTAAATGTAAAGTTTGAAGTGTCGTTTGATGAAATTAACTTTGCTTTATCGCCTGTATGGCGTATTTTAGAAGGATGATTGTTTGAGTAAGGAATTATCTCTCCTTTTGTGTAACAAAATCTTTTATCCTTCTGTTTGGAAAGGTAATAACTTATATAATCATTAATTACTTCTTTATCCTGCCACACAGCGTCATTGAAGCTCTCTTGGGTTACAACTCTAAACCTTATAAAAGCATCTGCTTGTCCGCCTGCCGAAAGTTTGGAATTCTCCGCATTAAATTTACTTGTTAGCTTGCCGCTTTCATCAACAATCATTATGCCCAAGCGAACCAAATCGGAAATAAGCTTGCCCTTTACTAAATAGTTGTATATAATTTTTACTTTATTGTTTGAATGTTCCGATTGGCACCAGTCTTTTAATTGCTTGATATATTCATCATAAAATTCCTTCTTTTTGCCTGTGTATTGCTCATAATCCCCTGCAAGGTATTGAAGTTTGTCGCAGAGCGGATGGGGAGCATTGCCGCTGGTTCTGCTTGCGGAAGCTTCCGTTACAGGAATTAATGTTGATGCATTATCTTTATCCACAAATTCGGCGCCAATCATTTCACTGTTGGAATTTAGGGTAACTTCAATATGAGCATTTTGAGTCGAATGTGCAATAGGCAACAAGTCTTTGCTTCCCTGTTTTATTATATTTTCATAAGTTTCATATAGGGTTGTTATCCAGCTCAAGATTCACCGCCTCCTCGTCATATCCATCCAACAACTCATACTCGCTAAATCCTGTACAATTACTTCCGTCAAAGGCTTTGGGCAACATCTGGCGTATAACCACTTCCTTTGGACAGTCTTCCGGTCTGCAAAATTCAATTATGCCGTCTATCATTTTTGGATACCAAAACTTAGTTATAAGTTGATTTTTTCCGTTTTCGTCAGGATAGCTTAGTGAGTGGTATTGCATACCAAACTCCATTTCGCCCATACCATGGTAATAGCTTTTTTCATCATCAAAGCTTGCAGGCTCAACGTATGCCTGGCACTCTCTTGCGCCAAGGAAAACATCTCGTCTGCCGCCTTTTTTAAGAGAACGCTTTGCAATGAAATAGTGCTTGTTTTCATTGTGGTCCTCTTTTAAATTGGACCTGCTATAATTAAATTCAAAATGACAACAAACAACATATTCCACATCTTTAAGATATAAATACCTTGCCAAGTCATTTCCACCGCTGTATTTTATGGGCCTGATTCCTTTTGATTCAGTCTGGATTTTGTTTATAACCTTAACCTTATCTACAAACCATATAATAGAAGGTTTCCAATATATTGATTCGCAAATGCCTTTTAACGCTTGATAAGTAGGTAAAGTTAAAGTTGCTTTTTCGCCGCCGATTTTTGTAATTGGGTCTGTAAACAATGCATACTTTCCCGACACTTTAAATGTTATACTGTTTCTCATTTTCATCCCCCC
>JAQVDK010000088.1 GCA_028697835.1 Eubacteriales bacterium
TATAAATACAACAACTTCCCTATGCGCCCGCTTAACTGGAAGTCCCCAGCCAATTATATTAAAGCTTTCATTGATAACGGCGAAGTTTTTTAATAACTTTGTAACATATGTTTGACAAACCTACAAACTTGTCATATTAGCTGTATAATATAACTGTATATAATCAATGCATAGTTGTTAAGTATATTAACTTTAATATCTGATACCAATCCTCAAGTTAGAACATTTAATAATCCAACCACGAGCCGTCATACTTTTAGCAGCATCATTATTCAATCATCAAAAGGCATTACAAAGTCTATCTATCATCTTGTCAAGGGTTTAAAAGCATTAGTTTGTATAATAGGAAAGGGGTTTTATTGTATGCTAATTATGAAAAAAATGAGCAAAAGACTTGTAGTTGCTATTTTACTGGTATCATTTGTTTTTACCCAGTTTTCATTTGTTGCTTTCTCAGACGAAAGTGTACCGGTAATAAAAAATGTTATCTACATGATACCGGACGGCGGCGGCTTTGCTTTGTTTGATTTTGCCAACGCTGTCAAAGAACAAGGTGGTTTCGTTTCAGGGCTATATCCATATTCTACAAAGGTAGAAGCAGGTCCCATGCATATGAAAGATTATCTGATAGGTACAGAAACAACCCGTTCTAATAACAACGCAGTTACAGATTCTGCGGCATCCGGAACCGCACTTTCATCGGGTTATAAAACCAACAATAATTATGTAGGGGTGGACCCTGAAGGCAGACCACATGCAACTATCCTTGAAGCTGCTCAGCTGCAAGGTAAAAGAGCAGGCATCGTCTCGACCTATGAATGGACAAACGCAACTCCCGCAGCATTTACCGCACATAACATTTCAAGGAGCAACTATCCCGTATTATCCGAGCAAATAGTTAATCAGGGGTTGGATGTTGTCCTTGGTACGGGCTTTGGCAAAGCACAATTCGGTAACATAAACGAGGCATCAAAACGCGGTTACACCATTATTGACAGCAAAGAAAAACTCGCTGCAGTTTCTCAAGGTGATAAAATTTGGGGTAATGTTGTTGATAAAGATTACCCGTTTGATATTAATTTAACTTCAAAACTGCCAACATTAGCTGAAATGACGCAGGCTGCTATTGCCGCATTGGACGGAAGTTCAAAGGGATTTTTCCTAATGGTTGAAGGCAGTAAAGTAGATGGCGGTGGTCATAGTAATAATATTGTACAGGCCGTAGGTGACTATTTAGCGTTCGATGCAGCCTTCAAGGTAGCTGTTGACTATGCTAAAACCAGAACAGATACTATTGTTATTGCAACGCCGGACCACGATACGGGTGGATTTAATCTGCCCAATAAGGATGAGGTTACCGGCGGAAATCCTAATTCTTCGGATTATGCAGTGGCAGTGGCCGAAGTTAGAAACGATATTAACAGTACAAACGGTGTGTCGTGGACAACTACCGGTCATACTGGCAGAAATTGCGGAGTTTGGATGTACGCACCCGAAGGAATATTACCGCCTGAAGGTTTAGCAACTACACCAGGAGACACTCCTGAAAACAGAAGCAAAGTAATAGATAATACTGCAATAGCCCCTTATCTTGCCGATTTAATGGGAGTAAGCTTAAGTGATGCAACCGAGAAGCTTTTTGTAGATGTTACTTCACTGGGCAAAGTTGATTTGTCAACCAGTACCTTTGCATTTCACCATAAGGATGTAAAAATAAAGGCGAATCAATCCACGGCTATTGTGGACGGTAATTCTGTTGATTTGGATGGCAAAGTAGCCGTTTTCTCAAACAATAAATTTTATGTACCGCTGGAATTACTACAGCTTGAACCCATACCGGTTAAAAAAGCACGATATTTTGATGGTCTTACCGGCAAAGTATTGGTTAAAGGGCAGATTGATGAAAAATATGCAGGTGAATATGTAAGCTTATTACTGTACAAAAAGTCTGCCGACAATATTTCCGGAGATGACATAGGATATGTTGACCAATTATCAGTAAATACTGACGGAAGTTATATCGCTAAATTCAACTTTAAAGGAAACATTGACGATTATTATTTGATGATGTATTTAGGTGAAGAGACAATAACAGACAGTGTTACAACTGCTCAAGCAAGTTATTCGTGGTTGGATGCTTCTGTTAATCTAACAAAAAAAGATGATAGCTTTGTGTCGAGCAAAATAAAGATTAATAATTATTATGATTTAGAAGGTCTAAGTTATATCATAATTTTAAGTTTCTACGATGAAAACAATAAACTTTTGGGGATAAAATTCAGCGACAATGTTAAAACTATCAAACCACAAATAACAATTGACCTTCTGGAAACCTCTATACCCGAAGGTACCGTAAATGTTAAATCCACAATATGGTCAGATTTTACTCATATTATTAGCGTAAGCGATTCAAAAACAATAAAAGTTAATTAACTGCAATGTTTTTGCGACTATGCATTGCATCGGTTCAAAATCTAAAAACAGATGCTTATAAGGAGGAGCTTTTGGACACGGCGTTGTTATTTGATGGACCGATTACTTGAGTAACATTAAAATCAAGCGGATTTCCCACATGTAGTGCAAACTGTTGGGAAGCTAAAGGATAAGCAGCGTAACCGTCAGCAATAAATTTAAAGTTTTGAGGTGTTTTGTGCATTTGCTTTTTCAATTTGAATTGCCTTATCTTCAACATGCATAGTAATTTAAGTATCTGTTGTGATAAATTGTAAAATTGGAGGTATGTCCCATGCCATTGGTTTCCCAAAGGTTCTTCTGCATACTAATAACCGCAATTTTTTCCCTTCAACTGTCAGCATTTGCATCAGGTGAGCATAAAGATGGCAATGTTATTGCCTATATGGAATTTGGCGAGAATCCCAAAAACTATGGATTAACCGCAGCTGTTGGAGACGTTAATGTGCCGGTAGTGTCTTATGCGGGTGGAAAGAGTTGTTGGGAATTAAATCCTTCTTCCGGGACTGCGAACAGGTATCTATACATAGATATTGATGATTCTGTGGCATATAATCTGACTGATGGTACTAACGTTGAGGTTATTGTTGAATACTATGACAATAAGCTAACTAGCTTGACGCTGGAATACGGCAAATATGACCAGCCGGTTAGTATGTATAGTCATTATATTTCTGGAACAGGGACTTCCAGAACAGCAAATGTTATTACAACCGAATTGGAAATTCTTGATTTTCAAAATACAGGGACATGGAAAAAACATACATGGCTTTTGCCAAGGGCCGCATTGAAAAATACGTTAAATAATAATTCCGCAGATTTTCGTATAGGAATACATAGCGCTTTAATGGGATATTCCAGAGGCAATGCGTTGATTCGTTCGGTTGAGGTGCGTCTCCCCGGAACGAAAGATGCGTTTGACATTTCTGTGACATCCTCTAAGCTGGGCAATATTTTCTTTACAAACGACACAATGGAGTTTGACGTAAAGCTTGATAACTCGTGCTTGGCCTCCGAAACGAAACTTAGAGGAGTTCATGATTTGAGTTTACATTATACCTTAATTGACAGTGCTGGAAGAGTTTGCTCGCAAAAAACCGAAAAGGTTATTGTAGAGCCTTTTAACCCAATAATGACAAAAGTATCCTTTGATGTTGAAAGATATGACTTATACAAGCTTATAGTAGAGGCAGAAAACAAAGAGTTAGGATTATATAGCCAAAGAACAGTTGCTTGTTCGTATTCATTTACTACAAGAGGCGAAGTAATGAATATGCGCCATGGTGTCAGCACTCCTTTCAACACTTACAGTGAAATATACGAACGAGGTGCACATCAGGTTGCTGAGCTGATTAGAAACGCTGGTTTTAGCATGGCTCGTATAAATCATCCGGCCCATGGGATGGTGAGGGCTTATTATAATCAATTTGATGCGACGGAAGTGGCTGTGCCTAATTACTACAGGAGGATTTTGTCTGCGTTAATTGAGTACGGCGTATCCCCTACTGCATATATGAATCTTAGCTATTTGTCTCATGACGGCGTAAGGCTGCCGGATACCGATGAGAACATAGCCCGATATGTTGACTTGACGCTTAATTTTCTTCGGGACCTTGGCGGAACTATAGAAAATGGTTATTTTGAGATTGACAACGAGCCCAATGCTATTCAGCCTCCTAATGAGGATTTTTACATAAGCAGGTATTTTAAAATGGCGAAAGAGTTATATCCCGCTATAAAGAGAGAATTTCCCAATATGACAGTCGGTGCTCTTACACTTATTGGTATTAGAGAAGACTTGATTCAAGATTATCTTGAAATGGGCGGATTGGAATATTGTGATGTACTTGCTTTGCACCCTTATCATGGAGTAATGGAGCCTATTTCAGCCGATGTAACCAAGCCTTCGGCTTTTCAACAACATAATTTGCGTTCTATTCGTGATTATCTTGATGAAAACGGTTATGAGCACGTTCCGATTTACGGTACGGAGTATGGTTACTCATCCTACGTGGACTGTGTTTTTGACGATTTTCAGCAGGCGTGTTATGATGCGCAATCTTATTTTATACGAGTACAAGAGGACCTTTGTGATAAGTTAATTTTGTTTCAATTTCTTAATATGAGAAACGAAACGAGAAGCAACAAAGAATATAATTATGGAATGATTGGTTCGTTGGAATTGCAAGGCGCCGATGAAAGAGTTAAGGGAAGGGCAAAGCCGGGCTATTTAATGTCATCGGTTTTAAACTATAAAATGTCGGACGCTCAATATGTAGATAGGGTGGATATTGAGGATTTCCATACGTTAGGGTATCGCTACAAAAAATCCGTTAGCGGTAAGGATATGCTGGTTCTTTTTACGAACAAGTCCGGTGACAGCGCAAGCTTTGACCTTGGTGTGCCGGAGATTACCGTAACAGACCACTATGGGAATGAGAATACGATTAAAAGCGTTGATGGAAAGTACACCTTTTCCATTACCCAAGCACCGATTTATATTGAAGGGAACTTTTCGAAATTTAATCACATAAAAGAAGGCGGAGTTTTTCCGACAAAGCCTATCTTAGAAGCGTCTTATAACAGAGAATGTGTTATTGATTTTGTTAACAATACAAACAAAGTATTTACAGCGGATATAGAGATATTACCTGATAGTTTGATTAAAGTTAAGGAAAACTTGGGAGTTGGCATCGATGGCGGAAGAATTGTATTAGAGTTAGGTAATACCTCGCCTAAGGCTGACGAGCCTGTAAAAATAACCTTAAGGGACGATACGGGTATTTATTACCAGGGTACTGTAGCCATAAGGTGCACCAGTGCGGCATCTTTAGGCGGCACGCTTAACATTAAGAGTGATGGGGATTGGTATTTTACCCTTACGGTTGAAAACAACTCAAAAACAGAGGATTTAAATGGATATGTTAGAGTAATGTATCCTTCTGAATTAGCTGAGGATATTCCTGAGGCTGCGGTTTCCATACCTCCCGGAGAAAGCGCCGTTATAGAGCAAAAACTGCCGCCAAACGCAACTGATTACACCAATCAAAGATTGCTTGTAACTGTTAATAATGAAGCCGGAGATTTTTTAGGCGGATATGAACGAACTCTTGATTTCGTTTATGCTACATATGCCGAAGATGTTACGATTGATGCAGATTTGAGTGATTGGAACGATGCGGCATGGATTTATTTGGATAGGTCTGAACAATTCCTGCCGGTACTTGGATATCTTAACGAGTATAAGGGACGTGACGACATCTGGGCGAGAATGGCTGTTAAATGGGATGAAGAAAACTTATACTTTGCTGCCGAGGTACATGACGACGTTCATTATACCGTCGATATTGCGGCAAATCAAATGTGGCAACTTGATAACATACAGCTTGGCATACTTTATGACCCGAATAATGTCATAACGCAATCTTCCATGTTCGAGGAAATAAGCTTCGCACTTATGCCTTATGGACCTGATATCTATCGTCACTTAACCAGCAGCAGCCGTTGGGCAAACACTGCTGAGGTGGAAGGTTATAAGCTGCAGATTAAAAGGGATGGAAATGTTACATGCTATGAGCTTCTGCTTCCGTGGAACAGCATTACCCCGCAGGAAAACATAAAAGGTGTTGCGGGATTGGAGTTTAAGATTGCTGCCCTTATTAATGAAAATGACGGAACAGGTAGAAAAGGATACTATATGTTAGGCGATGGAATTCATTCCACAAAGTCAAGTGAAAAGTTTTTGAGTATGCTTTTATTTAAATAAAAATAATAAAAGTCCATCGGTAAAATGTCAAGTCCCTAAATGAAAATAATTTTATCATTTTAGGACTAAGCTCTGCAAAAAAGGCGCAAAAAGGGGACTGCCACTTAAACCCTGCCGATTTTAATTTTTAAAAAG
>JAQVDK010000089.1 GCA_028697835.1 Eubacteriales bacterium
CTACGCTTTGGTATATGCCTGCGGTTGAAAATGTTCCGTCATTGCCTTTTCCTGATGTATCAACCACTTTATTATCCTCTGTAAGCTCTTCAAAGTCATATTCAAGGACCATCTCAGGGTCTATGGGTGTTTCGGGTTCTTCATCTGCAGGTGTTGCCAAGGCTGTAATTTCCCCTTGTGTTAAAACCCTGTCATAAATCTTTACATCGTCTATTTTTCCGACAAATGGAGATGAGCCTTGTCCGCCCAGCCTAAAGTCGTAATTGTCCTCGGTACCCAATGTTTCCAAAGACGTCATTGAGTTAACATCCACATTGGTATCCTCAATAACCTTTATGCCGTTTATATAAACTGCCAAAGCTCCCTTTCCTGTTGAGTCCTGCGGCATGCTTACGATAAAGGTCAAATGCACCCAATCGCTTGGCATTGTAACATTTGAAGGGGTGGTTACTGACTTTAAGTTTCCTGAAGCAGCAGTTGTTCTAACTTGAAACTTAATTCTTTCATTTTCCAGCACAGATGCTGCCAAACCGGTATATCCTTGAGTGTTGGGAATGTTAAATATATAGCGTTCTTTGTCGAATGTTCCTTCGTATTTGTACCAGCCTGCTATGGATATTTCCCTTTTTTCCCTAATAACACGTCCCAGCCCGGGCGCATTCATTTGGGTATCATTTCCCGTAACATCAGTTGATATAACTAAGCCGGCGCTTCCTGCATAGCCCTGTCCTGCCTGACGGGACATGTATGTGGGAATCCTTATTGTGCCATGGTAGCCATTTGCGCTTATGTCCGTAATTTTTCCGCCGGTTTCCGTTTCAAAGTCCCATGCGGCAATGTAATCGTCCTCGGGCTCTATGGGCTCGGGCTCCTCCATGGGTGTTGCCAAAACCGCAATTTCCGCCTGAGTTAAAACCCTGTCATAAATCTTTACATCGTCTATTTTTCCGACAAATGGAGATGAGCCTTGTCCGCCCAGCCTAAAGTCGTAATCATCGTCGGTACCCAATGTTTCCAAAGACGCCATTGAGTTAACATCCACATTGGTATCCTCAATAACCTTTATGCCGTTTATATAAACTGCCAAAGCTCCCTTTCCTGTTGAGTCCTGCGGCATGCTTACGATAAAGGTCAAATGCACCCAATCGCTTGGCATTGTAACATTTGAAGGGGTGGTTACTGACTTTAAGTTTCCTGAAGCAGCAGTTGTTCTAACTTGAAACTTAATTCTTTCATTTTCCAGCACAGATGCTGCCAAACCGGTATATCCTTGAGTGTTGGGAATGTTAAATATATAGCGTTCTTTGTCGAATGTTCCTTCGTATTTGTACCAGCCTGCTATGGATATTTCCCTTTTTTCCCTAATAACACGTCCCAGCCCGGGCGCATTCATTTGGGTATCATTTCCCGTAACATCAGTTGATATAACTAAGCCGGCGCTTCCTGCATAGCCCTGTCCTGCCTGACGGGACATGTATGTGGGAATCCTTATTGTGCCATGGTAGCCATTTGCGCTTATGTCCGTAATTTTTCCGCCGGTTTCCGTTTCAAAGTCCCATGCCGCAATGTAATCTTCGGGCATTTGGGTCTGTGCCCATGTGCCAAACATAGCCAAAGGAGAAAGCAAGGTAAGCACATATACCATTATTACAGCAAGTGTAATTTTTTTCATAAACCAAAGCACTCCTATCTTTTTTAAACTTTTTTGAAATATGCCGGTTAATCTATAAAGCTGCCTAAAATGTATGCCGCTTGAGCCCTCGTCAGCAAGCTATGGGCATCCATACCTTCAAACCTGATAAGGTTAAGACCTCGCAAATTTTCCAAATAGATGTTTGTCCAGTGGCTTGAATTGACAAGACTTAGCCTATTGTGTGTTTGAGTGTTTTCGTCCTTGTAAAAATCGTATGCAATTGAGGCGGTCACCAGCGCCTCTTGAATAGTTATTGGCGCCTGCGGGTAAAAGCTTTGGCCAAGCAGCATGTGGCGTTCAATCAAGCCTTTGTCCATTGCCGCCTGAAAAATACCCGAATACTGGTCTGACTGCGTGATATCACGAACCACATTTTTGTACTTGGCAGGAGGCAACTCAAGCAAAGAGCAAATCATCTCAACAAACTCCCAACGCTTTACGTTAAGCTCGGGATAAAATTTTTCCGGGTTTTCGCTTTTAATTATGCTTCGCTGCGCCGCAGCTATAATGCTTTCTTCCGCCCAGTGCCCTGAAATGTCGGTAAAATTGACGGGTACAAGGAAAAGCTTGCTGATTTGTGCTTCATTGGCAGAAGTTTCATAAAGGCTTTTAACCTCCGCATCATCCAATGTTTTGCTTAAAATCACCAACTCGTCGATTGAGCCGTCAAACATGGTTGTTGTGTTGAATCCGCCCAGGCTGTCATCGCCGTTAATGTTTGAAACACGGTAGGTGGGACTTTTAAAGCTTGCCGTTTCCTGAAGTACTTCCTTTCCGTCCAAATACAGCTTTACCATACCCGAGCTAAAATCCACCGAAGCGATTATATGGTGATAGCTCCCTACGTCGCTAAACGGATAAACTACTTTTGTGCCAATGTCATAAATCGTGCTTCTTGTCACAAAAACAATGCCGTCTTTTTCCAATGATATTTCAAAGCCTTCTCTTGCTCCGCTGTATGTTTTAAACAGGCTGTAGCTACCATCTTGAGGAATGCTGTTGTTTTTAAACCACATTGATACGGTAATGGCCTTTTGCCTGTTTAGCTCCTTTGCAATATCTTTGCCCAAATGAAGCGGTTTGGTCTTGCCGGAAAAAGAAAGGCCTTTTCCCATCTTTCCCTGTTCCTGCAAATAATCCCCCGCGGATATAGCAATTCCTTTTCCGCGGGTATCTTCGTCGTTTTCCTCCTCAAAGCTCCAAGCGCCAACAATATATGGGTTTGAATCGCTCATCTGCTCGGCATTGCTTTCGATAGAGTCAACATCCTGCTTTGTAAGCGCCCTTTTGTAAATTTTAAACTCGTCCAAAGCACCATTGAAGATATAAGAGCCGGCGCCGCCAATGGACAGGTCCGGATTTGTGGGCGAGCCAACCTCAAACGCCTTAGCGCCAAACGCAGCCTTGCCGGTTGCCACCTGCTCACCGTCAATGTATAGCGTCATTGTGGAGTTTTCATAATCCGCCACCGCCACAAAGCTGTGCCATTTCCCCGAATCCGTAAAACCATACTTTACCGCCTGCATTTTATCATCAGGCATGCTGCGGGCTTCAAATATAAATTGGTTGTTTTCAAGGTACAGATTAAACCCGCCGTTAGAGCCGTTGATGTTTATTTTAAAAAGATTGTAGTTTTTATCTGCACCCGAAGGCGAACCGAAGTTCTTAAAGTAGCCACTAACGCTTATTGCCGTGGCCCCCGAAAGGTGCTTGGTATAATCGTTAAAACGCAAAAGCTTGTTCCCGCCGGAAAAGTCCATGGCTTTGCCGATTTTTCCATTCACCCAAACGGGCTGGCTGGGAGTCACACCCTCTGAAATGGTTTCTCCCTGCGAATCGGTTGTGGAATCAAAGCTCCAATAGCTGAAAAAATCTTCACTTGAAAAAATGGTTGTATTTAAAACAACTGTAAGCATCAACGCTATGGCAATACATTTTTTCATAACAGAAATCATAGCCTTTCTTATTTATTTTGGTAAAACGCATCAAGAGCTTCTTGATACACTTCCAATATTTCCGCAAGATGCATACTGTTTACTTTTTGCACAAACTCATCCCATTCTTCGTCAATTCCACCTTTTGTAACCCATCTTGCATGAGTGCCCTTTACATATTCAATTAAATCGGTTTCATATGTTGATAAAATCTTCTTTTGCTCGGCTGTAAAGAAAACCCTTGGGTAAATCTCTGATTTGTCAACAGTATATGGCTCGTAAATTTTATACTGCTCACGCCTTAAATCTTCTTGTGGAGAAGCAACAATTCTTTCTATGTCCTCCTGGAACACTACGAATGGACCATAGTTTGCGGGAACATTTGTCACAAACTGGCTGTTGGGGTCTTCAATCAGCTTATACATTCCGTCTTGCTGCAACTTAAGGGGACCATACAAAGCCTGCATGCTAAAATCGCCTTCTACAAGTTGGTCTGCCCAACGCATGCTGACTTCAGGGTATTTATTATTCTTGAAAATAGTGAAATATCCTCTTTCAATTTCGTTGGTCTGCACCCTGAACTTGGCTTTTTCGCCATTGGGTCCCGAAAGGGGCGGCATGGGAACATAAACAGCATTTTCGCCTGAAATTTTATCCAGCGGCAGCTCCGCCCCGCCGTTCCAAGCAGGGAAAGAACCGACAAGGAAAGGCTCTGACTTTAGCTTCGCCCTAAACTGGCTGACATTCTGGGTAAACACTTCAGGGTCAATAAGCCCTTCATTATATAGCTTGTTCAGATATTTTATTGCATTTTTGTTAGCTTCCGAAGTTGCTGTGTAAAACGCCTTGCCGTCTTTGACGAATACATGCTGCGGTCCGTCAAGCTCGCCAAAGGAGCCGAAAATATCAAAGTGTCCGTTTGCATAGTTGTAGAATATAAACGTCCATGGAATTTCGTCCGCCTCGCCGTTTCCGTTAGGGTCGTTTTCTTTGAAAGCTTTTAGAACTTCATAATATTCATGAACATTGGTAGGCATTTTCAAACCTAATTTATCAAGCCACTGCTTGTTTATAAACCAAGTGTCACGATAGCCCGAGTTATACTTGTTCATTTGCACCTTTGGCAGGCTGTATATCTTGCCGTCCGGAGCGGTTGTCATTTGCCTGATATAATCATTTTCGTCCAAAATCTTTTTCCAATTGGGAGCATATTTTTCAATCAGCTCGGTAAGCTCGACCATGTGACCTGCCGGACCGTATTGCAAAATTTGGTCCTCGGTTACTCCCTTCCACAGGATATCGGGATAGTCTTCGCTGGCAAACATCAGGTTTATCTGCTCGGTAAAGCTATCCGCAGGGAATTCACGCCATTTAACATGAACATTGGTTTTTTCCTCAAGCTCCTTTAGAAGCGGCATACTGTCATAAGGGGCAATATGCTGCGCGCGAAGAACGCCAACTTCAAAGGTTATCGGCTCGTTTACAATTGGAAGACCTGTTTCGTTAAAGCCAATGTCCTCGACCGTGCTTGTTGTGCTTTTCGAGCCGCAGCCGGACATGGAAATTGCAATAATTACTGCTGCTAACATGGATACTACCTTTTTCACAAAATCAACCTCCTAAAAATTTTGTTTTAAATTAACCCTTGACCGCGCCTATCATGACGCCCTTTACAAAATGCTTCTGCACAAACGGATAAATAATCAAAACCGGAAGGCTTGAAACAATAATTGCGCTGTACTTCATCAATTCTATATTGTCAAGCTGAGCCATTGCCTTTTGGTTTTCCTGAATCATTTCAAGGGCAAGGTCGCTGGAGATAAGAATATTCCTCAGCACAATCTGCAAAGGGAACAAGGCACTGTCTTTTATATACATCATTGCATTAAAATATGAATTCCAATGAAACACTGCATAATAAAGCGCCAAAACCGCAATCACGGACTTAGACAGCGGCAAAACAACCGATAAAAAGTAACGAGTGTGGGAGCCTCCGTCTATGCACGTTGCCTCATATAATTCCTCCGGAATGTTGTTTTCCAAAAATGTTCTGGCAATTATAAGGTTATACACCGAAACCGCCCCCGGAATCAGCAGTGCCCATATGGTGTTTAGCATATTAAGGTTTTTGATAAGGAAATAAGACGGAATTATTCCCCCGCTAAAAAACATTGTGATAACAAGATAAAGCATAAACCCTTTGCGGCCCGGAAGCTCGCGTCTTGAAAGGGCATATCCCGCCGTTAGCGTAAGGGCAAGGTTGATACATGTCCCCACTACCGTGTAAAAAACCGAATTGCGATACCCCACCCAAATTTGCGGGTCTGTAAAAACCCTTCTGTACCCTTCAAAGGTTATGCCTTTTGGAACAAATGTCACCTGCCCCAAATTTACTGCCGTCGGATTTGAAAAAGAGGCAATCACAACAAAGTATAAAGGGTATGTTACAATCAAAACAACAACAGTCATTACTGCAAGTACAATTGCGTCAAAAATTTTGTCGTTCCTGCTTTCTTGAATTTTCATTGCGCCATCTCCTACCATAAGCTTGAATTGTTCAGTCTTTTGGTTAATTTATTCACAGAAACCAAAAAAAACAGATTTATAGCCGAATTAAACAGCCCTACCGCTGTGGAAAAGCTAAACTGCGTATTAATAAGCCCTGTTTTATAGACATAAGTGGATATAACCTCACTGACCGACAAATTAAGCGAATTTTGCA
>JAQVDK010000090.1 GCA_028697835.1 Eubacteriales bacterium
AATAATACTTGAAAAAATTGTGGAATAAATATTGCATTTCCACAATTTTTTTGATATAATTTTTGGAATATAAATTGGAGGGATACCGATGCAATTTGAAGATAAGTTTCTAAAAAAAGCACTTACATTCGACGATGTTTTGCTTGTTCCGCAAAAGTCTGATGTTTTACCCAACCAAGTTGACCTTAAAACACGACTTTCCAAAAACATTAACCTTAACATACCGCTAATGTCTGCAGCCATGGATACGGTTACAGAATCTCGCATGGCAATCGCAATTGCCCGTGAAGGCGGAATAGGGATTATACACAAAAATATGAGCATAGAAAAACAGGCTATTGAGGTTGATAAGGTAAAGCGCTCCGAGCATGGAGTTATTGTTGACCCTTTTTCCCTATCACCAAACCATACCCTTGCAGACGCAGACGCCCTTATGGCAAAATACAAAATAAGCGGCGTTCCCATTACCGAAGGACCAAAACTGGTTGGAATACTTACCAACCGTGACCTTCGCTTTGAGCAAAATTTCAACAGAAAAATTTCGGAAGTCATGACAAGCGAAAACCTTGTAACAGCTCCCGAGGGCACTACATTAGAACAAGCTCAGGAAATCCTTAGAAAACACAAAATAGAAAAACTCCCCATTGTTGATAAAAACGGAATGCTAAAAGGTCTTATCACCATCAAAGATATTGAAAAAAGTGTCCGTTATCCCAATTCTGCCCGTGACAGCGGCGGAAGGCTTTTAGCAGGTGCAGCGGTTGGCGCCACCGATGATCTTTTGGACAGGGCAAGGGAACTTGTGTCGGCAAAGGTCGACGTGTTGGTGTTAGACTCTGCCCATGGTCATTCAAACAACATTTTAAAAAGCGTTTCACTTTTAAAAGAAAATTTCCCGGATGTAACGGTTGTGGCAGGAAACATTGCAACCGCAGAGGGCGCTCGTGACCTTATAAAGGCAGGCGCAGACTGTATAAAGGTCGGAATAGGCCCCGGCTCCATATGCACCACTCGTGTTATTGCAGGAATAGGCGTTCCTCAAATTACTGCTGTTTTTGACGTTGCAAACACAGCCAGAGAATACGACATACCCGTTATTGCCGACGGGGGCATAAAATATTCGGGAGACGTTGTAAAGGCAATTGCCGCAGGCGCAGACGTTGTTATGCTGGGCGGTCTGCTTGCAGGCTGCGAGGAATCCCCCGGGGATAGCGAGATTTATCAAGGCAGACAGTTTAAGGTTTACAGGGGAATGGGCTCCTTGGGCGCCATGGCGGAGGGAAGCAAGGACAGATACTTCCAGTCCGACAGTAAAAAGCTTGTGCCGGAAGGCGTTGAAGGTCGTGTACCTTATAAAGGTGCAGTGTCCGAAACTATATACCAGATTTTAGGAGGATTAAGGTCGGGTATGGGATACTGTGGCACTGCAAGCATAAAAGAGCTTAAAGAAAATGGCAAATTTGTCCAGATTACAAATGCCGGTCTTAAAGAAAGTCACCCCCACGACATTTATATCACAAAGGAAGCGCCCAACTATTCCATCACCCCATGATAGAGCAGCTTAAAAACCGTGTTTTTCTTGCTCCGATGGCTGGGGTGACAGACAGGGCATACCGGGAAATTGTTGACGGATTTGGCGCAGGGCTTAGTTTTACCGAAATGGTAAGTGCAAAGGGACTTTATTATAAAGATAAAAAGACAAGCAGCCTGCTTGAGGTAGGAGATTTGAAAAACCCTTGCAGCGCCCAGGTTTTTGGGCACGAGCCGGAAATTATGGCGGAAATTGCAGGACGCCTTACAGAATATGGTGCAAAATTTGTTGATTTGAACAGTGGCTGCCCCACCCCGAAAGTAACCTCAAACGGTGACGGGGCGGCTCTTATGAAAGACCCGATTTTATTTGGGAAGGTTGTAAGAAGCCTTGTGGATAATGCAGGGGTGCCTGTTTCCGTAAAAATTCGCAAGGGTTGGGATGAACAAAGTATAAACGCCGTCACTCTTGCGAAAATTGCAGAGGAAAACGGTGCGTCCATGATAACCGTACACCCAAGGACGGCCCGCCAGCTTTATAGCGGCAAGGCAGATTGGGATATTATAAAGCAGGTGGTGGAAAATGTGAAAATCCCCGTTGTAGGTAACGGGGATATAACCTGCGGCAAGGACGCCAATGTTATGATGGAATATACAGGCTGTGCGGCTGTTATGATAGGCAGGGGCTGTATGGGCAACCCTTGGCTTATAAAAGAGGCTATTTGCGCTTTGGAGGGGCGAGAGCTTGCTCCCCCCTCCCTTGAAGATAGAATCAGCCTTGCCCTTTACCATATTCGTTTGATAATCAAGTACAAAGGCGAATATGTAGGCATACGGGAAGCCCGCAAGCATGCTCTTTGGTATATTAAAGGGGTAAGGAAAAGCGCAAAAGTAAAAAGCTTGATTACAAATGCAACAAGCTATGCTCAAATGGAAAATTTACTTACCTCTCTGAATGAGTCTTAGTGTTTTCGTTTTTAAAGATATAATCATCCAAATCGCCTTTTGGCTTTGGCTTGGGCTTTTTTGGCGTTTGCTTAGGCTTGGGTTGTTTTTTGTTTTCAGACATTTTTAATTCTCACCTCCATTGAATACTATTATATGTATTTGTTTCATAAAATATATTATGAAAAACATCTAAAAGGCGTGTTTATAAAAATTGTGGGTTGTCTGCGTACCTTTTTTTGAAACACGCCTTATAAAAAAGGCAGGGGTGGTATATGGAAATTCAAAATGTTTTATTTGCATTTTTACTGACATTATTTGCAGGTCTTTCAACGGGTATCGGAAGCATTATAGGCTTGGTGAGCAAAAAAACAAACACGCGGTTTCTATCCATAACGCTTGGTTTTTCAGCCGGTGTTATGATTTATGTATCATTTGTCGAAATACTTGTAAAGGCACAGGACAGCCTTGTGGCAAGCGTTGGCGAGGTTGCGGGCAAATGGTACACTGTTCTTGCGTTTTTTGGCGGAATAGCTTTGATTGCATTAATTGACAGGCTGGTCCCTTCTGGGGAAAACCCTCACGAGGTTAGAATGGTTGAGGAAATGTGCGACGAGGAATGCGAGCTTCAGCAAAAAAACCGTAAGCTTATGCGCATGGGCATAATGAGTGCCCTGGCAATTGGGATACATAACTTTCCCGAAGGACTTGCAACCTTTACGGCGGCACTTAAAGATTCGTCCTTGGGTGTTGCCATTGCCGTTGCAATTGCCCTTCATAACATTCCCGAAGGACTTGCGGTGTCCATACCGATTTATTTTGCAACCGGCAACAGGAAAAAGGCATTTTGGATGTCGTTTTTCTCCGGCTTGTCCGAACCTGCGGGGGCACTTATCGGTTATTTGCTTTTACTTAAATTTTTCAACGACGTGATTTTTGGCATTTTGTTTGCAATGGTGGCAGGAATAATGGTATTTATATCTTTGGACGAGCTTTTGCCTTCCGCAAGGGAATACGGAGAGGCACATATGGCTATATACGGACTTGTCTCCGGCATGATTGTTATGGCAGTAAGTCTTTTACTGTTTATTTAATTTAAAAAACCGGGAGGGGTTTTGTGAATTTAATTGTTGCTGTTGATAGTAATTGGGGCATAGGCTGCAGGGGTAACCTTTTGGTGTCAATACCTGAGGATATGCGCTTTTTTAAGGAAATGACCACCGGCAAAACCGTTATTATGGGAAGCGCCACTTTAAAGTCGCTGCCCGGTGGAAAGCCCCTTCCAAACAGGCGCAACATTGTGCTGTCAAGGAAGAAAACCGATTTTGGAAGCAGCGTTGAAGTATGCAGCGGCATTGACGAGCTTTTTGCGCTTATTAAAAAGCCCGATGACAATGTTTTTGTTATAGGCGGGGAGGAAATTTACCGCCTGCTTTTGCCTTACTGCAAAAAGGCTTATATTACAAAAATCTTTAAAAAATTTGACGCAGACAAATACTTTCCAAACATTGACCTAATGCCCGAGTGGACCTTGACCGAAGAGTCGGAAACAAAAAATTACAATAACATATCCTATCGGTTTTGCACCTATTTAAACACTAAAATTTGATTATAAAAGCATATTATATCCCCCTCAAGGCAAAACTAAATTTATAAATTTTAGAGAGGAGCTTATAATATGCAAAAAGATAAAGACTCCAAAAAGCCTAAAAAACTGCCCGTAAGATACAGGGAAGATAATACGGATTTGGATAATTATTATGACATTAACAAAGTTGCATCCTCCATGGATTGCACAGGACTTGTCCCCAGCAGACCCATAGATGAAGGCGAGGCTGACTCATACACCGAATTATACAACATCCCCCGCCCCATCTCCAACAGGGATGAGTACGAGGAAAGCTGATGCAAACTCCGCTAATTAAATTAGCGGAGTTTTATTGATTTATAAATATTTTTATGGTAAAATATTTTTCGTATCAAATTTTTTTTTGGGGAGTTCCTTATGGAAAGATTTCAGGAGATAGAAAGAAGCATTATTAAAAAATTCAGAAAACCAATCTGGAACGCTTTTACTGCGGCTATTGTTAAGTATGAGCTGATACAGGAAAACGATAAAGTTGCCGTATGCATTTCAGGCGGCAAGGATTCCATGCTTTTGGCAAAATGCATGCAGGAGATTCAAAGACATGGCAAGTTCCATTTTGACCTCGCCTTTCTTGTCATGGACCCTGGCTATGCACCCGAAAACCGTATGCTTATCGAAGAAAATGCGAAAACCTTAAACATACCCATCACTATTTTTGAAACAAATATTTTTAATATAGTTTCAAAAATCGAACAATCGCCTTGTTACCTTTGTGCAAGGATGAGGCGCGGCTATCTATACAGCAGGGCAAAAGAGATGGGCTGCAACAAAATAGCCTTGGGGCACCATTTTGACGATGTTATCGAAACCGTATTAATGAGCATGCTATACAGCGCAGAAATCAAAACCATGATGCCCAAGCTAAAAAGCACAAATTTTCCGGGCATGGAGCTTATAAGACCTTTATATATGGTTAAGGAAACCGATATAATTGCATGGTCAAAATATAACAGCCTCAAATTCCTGCAGTGCGCCTGCCGCTTTACGGAAATGTGTGAAACGGAAGATTGGAAGCAATCAAAGCGCCTTGAAATGAAAAACCTCATCAAAAGCCTGCGCGAAACAAACCCATACATTGACACAAACATCTTCAAAAGCATACATAACGTTAATTTGGAAACTGTTATAGGCTATCGAAAGGGCACAGAGTTTCACAGCTTTTTGGAAGATTATTAAAGCTGCTGCAAAGTAGCAAGGGGATTTTATCCACTTAAAAATACTTAGGGAGAAAACATATGAATTTTATTGTAAACTTTTTGAAAGGTCTTTTTATTGGAATAGGCTCTGTCATGCCGGGGGTGAGCGGAGGCTCTCTGGCAGTTATTTTTGGTCTTTATGAAAAAATTACCGACCTTATAGCAAATGTTTTCAAGCATTTAAGGCACAATTTCAAAAAAACCTTCATTTTTTGCCTGCCTCTGGGGCTTGGAGGTATTGTAGGCGTTTTGGGTTTTAGCAAAATAATAGATTTTCTGTTTAGCCACTACGAAATTCAAGTTAAATATTTGTTTATAGGCCTTATAATAGGAACGCTGCCTTTGCTTGTTAAACAATCCAACAAGGAGGGCTTTAAAAAAAGCTATTTGGTTTTTTCCTCCCTCTCCCTTGCGGTCACGGTTTTTATTGCACTTTTTGCACCCTCCGACTTCCAGGCTGTAAAAGCCGATGAGCTTAGTGCTGGGTTTCTTGCAATATGCGGCATGGTACTTGGCTTTGGAACAATTATCCCCGGGGTAAGCGCATCCATCATACTTATGTACCTTGGCAGCTATCAGGCTGTGCTATCGGCCATAGCAAATCTGGACTTTAAAATGCTTATTCCCATCGGCGTTGGCTTTGCGCTTAGCATTGTGCTGTTCGCAAAGCTTATAAACCTGCTTTTTAAAAAGGCTTACGGGGCGATATCATACACTATTTTAGGGTTTGTAATAGGCTCGATAATACCTGTTTTCCCCGGCTTCGCCTTTAGCTTAGAGTATTTTATATGCGTTATACTGTTGGCCTGTGGTTTTGTGATATCTTACGCCTTAAGCAATATTAAGAAATCAGAAAATTAGCTTTTGTTTGCGCCCTACAAGGCGAAGCAAAGGCTATAAACTTTTAAAAATGCGGATTAAAAAAGACACTCTTT
>JAQVDK010000091.1 GCA_028697835.1 Eubacteriales bacterium
AAGCTTGCATAAAGCTTAGGTAAGCAAAAAAATATTTTTCGGGCTGCGTTTGCCTCGCCTTTACAAAACATATTTTTTGTGATATTCTAACACTTGGTGATAAATATGGCATTGTTAACGGCAAGCAATATTACAAAATCCTTTGGCGATGCACTTGTTTTTAAAGATGTAAGCTTTGGGATTGAAGATACGGATAAAATAGGTCTGATTGGCGTAAACGGGGCCGGCAAAACCACCCTTTTTAAAACCATTTTAGGACTTTTGCCACCCGATAGCGGTGATGTATATATAGGAAAGACGTGCAAAATCGGATATCTTAAGCAGCATGCAGACATAAACTCAAACAGAAGCGTATATGGCGAGCTTATGTCTGTTTTCTCGCACCTTGCGGAAATTGAAAAGGAACTTGAAAAAATCGCCCAAGGCATAAGCGGAGGAGACCACTCCCTTATAGCCCGCCAACAGGAGCTTTCCGAGGAGTTTGAGCGAAAGGGAGGCTATACTTACAAAAGCCGGGTTAGGGGCACACTTGCGGGCTTGGGTTTTTCAGAGTCGGATTTTGACCTTAATGTATCTGCTCTTAGCGGAGGGCAGCGTACAAGGCTTATGCTTGCTAAAGTTTTGATGTCTGATGCCAATCTTCTTTTTCTTGACGAGCCTACAAACCATTTGGATATATCCTCTGTTGAATGGCTGGAGAATTTTTTGCGAAGCTATGGCCGTGCGGTGGTTATTATATCTCACGACAGATATTTTTTAGACAGGGTTACCAATAAAACCTTTGAGCTGGAAAACTCCCGCCTTACGATTTACGATGGAAATTATTCATATTATATAAAGAAAAAAGCCGAGGACACCTACGCCCAAAAGAGGGCATATGAAAACACCATACGAGAAATCAGGCGCATTGAGAAAATAGTGCAGCAGCAGCGCCAATGGAACAGAGAGCGAAACATAAGAGCAGCCGAAAGCAAGCAAAAGATGATTGAGCGTCTTGAAAAAAACTTGGAAGCCCCAATGGCAGAGCCTGAAAACATCCGCTTTAAGTTTGACTCGGACACCATAAGCGGAAATGATGTCCTAAGTGTCAGCAGCGCTGCCATGTCCTATGGCAAAAAGCATTTGTTTTCCAATGTAGATATGTTTATAAAAAAAGGGGAGCGTGTTTTTCTTTTAGGGCCCAACGGCTGCGGAAAAACAACTCTTTTAAAAATGATAGCAGGCAAAATTCAAGGAAAAAGCGGCGAAATCAAATTAGGCGCAAATGTAAGAGTTGGTTACTTCGACCAAATCCAAGGCGAGCTTGACCCCTCAAACACCGTTATTGACGAGGTGTGGAACAAGCATCCCCACATGACTCAGACGGAAATAAGAAACGCTTTGGCGGCTTTCCTTTTTAAAGGTGATGATGTAAACAAAAAAATCGAAGCCTTAAGCGGCGGCGAAAAGGCAAGGATAAGCCTGCTTAAGCTTATGCTGTCGAAAGACCCGTTTTTGGTGCTGGACGAGCCTACAAACCATTTGGACATAAAATCACGGGAGGTTTTGGAGGGCGCACTTTTAAATTATGACGGCACTGTTTTGGTTGTGTCCCACGACAGGTATTTAATAAACAAGCTGGCAAACAAAATATACTACATGACAAACGGCGGGCTTGAAAAATACGAAGGCAACTACGACTATTTCCTTGAAAAACACAAAACCGCCTCTGCCTCGACGACGGAAAGCAAGCCGAAAATTAATGACTATGAGCTTCGCAAGAAAGCTCAAGCGGCAAAAAGGAAAATAGAAAATCAAATAAAGCGTGTTGAAGAAGAAATTGCACAGGTTGAAAAGGATATTGAAAGCCTTGAGACAGAGCTTGCAAAGCCACATATTGCAACGGATTTCCAAAAGGCCATGGATATTTCAAAGGAAGTTGAAAGCCTTAGGCAAAAGCTTGACGGGCTTTATGAAAGGTGGGGCGAGCTTCATGAGTGAGATATGCGAAAAGGATATGTTCCGGCCTGTATCCGATTTTTTTGCCAAATTGGGCTATGATGTCAAGGGCGAGGTAAAAGATTGTGACATCACTGCGGTAAAAGGCGATGAATTGGTTATAGTGGAGCTTAAAAAGTCCTTTAACCTTCAGCTGCTTTTTCAAATAATAGAGCGGCAAAAATCCGCCGATATTGTATATGCGGCAATCCCCCGCCCTAATAAGGGATATAAGGGCAAGCGCTGGCGGGACATACAAGCCATTGCGAAGCGCCTTGAATTTGGAATTATTGTGGTTGCGTTTACGCAGGCGGGACCTTTTGTGGAAATTGCACTGCATCCGAAAGACTATGCCCCGCCCAAGGCAAAGTCTAAAAAACGAAAAGAAATTTTAAAAGAACATCTTTTGCGCACAGGAAGCCAAAACATAGGCGGCGTTTCCAAAACCAAGCTTATGACGGTTTACCGTGAGAGGAGCCTTCATATTGCAACCTTGCTCGACATGTACGGCGACAAAACACCAAAAGAGCTTCGTGCTCTTGGTGGGTGTGATAAGACTGCATCAATTTTATACCGCAATTTTTATAAATGGTTTAAAAAACAGGGCACAACTTACGGGCTGACAGAGGAAGGAAAAAATGCCCTGCTGGAATATAAAGAGCTTTCGGATTATTTTAGAGAAAAGGAAGGTAAGACCCAATGCTAAACGAGATTTTAAAAAAGCGAAACATTCCGCCGCTAAAAAATCGGGAAGAAATGCTGCAAATCCTTCAGCAGGAAATCTACGGCTATATTCCTCCGAAGCCCGAGGGGCTTTCATGGGAAGTGCAAAAGGATTATATTCCGAATTTTTGTGCGGGGAAGGCAACATTGGACAGGGTCATACTTTCAGCCCAAATGCCTCTTGGCACTTTTAAGTTTCCCATATATGTTGCCATTCCCACTACAGATAAAAAACACCCCTTTTTTGTAAACATTAATTTTAGGGACAACATTCCCGACAGGTATCTACCTTCGGAGGAAATTGTGGACAATGGCTTTGCCGTTATTTCTTTCTGCTACAAAGACGTAACGGACGACAACGACGATTTTACCGACGGTCTTGCGGGGGTGGTGTATAAAGACGGAAAAAGGGATAGCACATCCGCCGGAAAAATTGCAATGTGGGCATGGGCGGCGCAGCGGGCAATGGACTTTGCCGACACTTTAGATTGCCTTGATGGGGATTTTTCGATTGTTTGCGGACATTCCCGCCTTGGAAAAACCGCCCTTTTAGCCGCCGCAACGGACGAAAGGTTCCGGTTTGCTTTTTCCAACAACTCAGGCTGCAGCGGTGCGGCAATTACCAGAGGCAAGCAGGGCGAGCGTGTGGCTGACATTTGCAAAAACTTTCCCTATTGGTTTTGTAAAAATTACTATAAATATGCACAAAACGAGCAAAAAATGCCCTTTGACCAGCATTTTTTACTATCTTCCATTGCCCCAAGATATGTGTATGTGGCAAGTGCTCAGGAAGATTTGTGGGCAGACCCCCAAAGCGAATTTTTATGCTGCGTTGCCGCAAGCAAGGCTTATGAGCAGCTTGGGCATAAAGGGTTTGTGTGCGACGATATTCTTCCCCATGCCCCCGTTTGCTATCATGACGGAAATATTGGTTATCATTTGCGAGGGGGCAGCCACTATTTCAGCCGGGAAGATTGGAAATTGTTTATCAACTATTTTAACAGGTTTTATAAACAAAATTAAATAAGGTATTGCAAAACTTGACGTTTTTATATATAATAAGTATATTAATTCTTTAGGAGTTGGTCAAATGAATTTACTTTCGATAATCAAAGTTGCGGCCGAGCCTGCAGCCGGTGCTGCTGAAGCTGCCGGGGCAACTCCCCTTGATGGTTTGCTGCAAGCCTTGCTTTTACCTGTTTTAATGCTTGTGGTTTTCTATTTTCTACTGATTCGCCCTCAAAGGAAAAGAGAAAAGCAAACCAAGGAAATGCTTGCAGCGCTAAAGGTTGGCGACAGGGTTGTCAGCATAGGCGGCATTATCGGCAAGATTGCCGCAATAAAGGACGATACCGTAACCTTAGAAGTGGGCGCGGACAGAGCGAAAATCGTATTAGAGCGAAGTGCAATCCGTGGAGTAAGGCAGTAATATTTTTCCTTCTTCCGAATAGTATATTAATAGGAAATTATTAATTGCGTTCGGAGGATGGTTTTATGATTAAATCAAATATTCCTGCCAAAGAAAACGGTGAGCAAGGAGGCTTGGCTGCAATGCTTGTTCTAAAGAACGTTGGCCTTTGCTTTGGGCTGACCGTCATTATGCTTGCCTTGCTTGCACTCGTTGTTACATATATGCCCCTTTCAGAAGAAATTGTGCCTACGATTGTGCTTATCCTATCCATACTTAGCATTATCCTCTCAGGCATGATGGTGGCGAAACGTGTAAACCGAAAGGGCTGGCTTTGCGGCTCTGTTACGGGGGTGGTGTATATTATAACCCTATACCTTATCGGAGCCCTGATTTTTCAAAGCTTTACCCTTGGCATAACATTTTTTACGATGCTGGTTATCGGCGCTCTTTCGGGGGCGTTTGGAGGGATAATCGGCGTCAATACAAAAGGATAAAAGGAGGATTTTTTGTGAAGTTCATTAAAACCCTTGCCGGTGCAACTTTAAAGAAAAGCGCGGCAAAAGGCGGCTGCGGCGAATGCCAAACATCCTGCCAATCAGCATGCAAAACTTCTTGCACAGTTGCAAACCAAAAATGTGAGCAAAAATAAGCTTTAAAAGACTAACAGACAAATGTTTTGTTAGTCTTTGTATTAACTGCCAATAATTTTAATGTCCATAAGGAGAGTTAATTTGATACATACATTTAAAATAAAGGATACAAATATTGTTGTTGATGTAAACAGCGGTGCTGTCCATGTGGTCGAGGACATAGTATATGATATGCTGCAGCAGATGGACGAAAGGCCTCATGGTAAATGCCCGGACAGCTTAATCAATGCCCTATCCGGCTATCCCGGCGGCGATATCCTTAAAGCTTACGAGGAAATTGTCCGGCTTTGCGACGAAGGGCTGCTGTTTACCGAAGATGAATACGGCGAAATTGCCGAAGGCATCCATCGAAAACCCGTTGTAAAGGCAATCTGCCTGCATGTTTCCCACGACTGCAACCTACGCTGTGAATACTGCTTTGCGGGTACGGGAAATTTTGAAGGGCAGCGCTGTATGATGGATTTGGAAACGGGCAAAAAGGCTGTTGATTTTGTAATCAAACACTCCGGCAGCCGCAGAAATATCGAGATTGACTTCTTTGGCGGCGAGCCCCTTATGAATTTTGACATGGTAAAGGAGCTTACCAAGTACATCAAAAGTGTTGAAGGTGACCATAATAAAAACTTTAGGCTTACCCTTACCACCAATGGCGTTTTGTTGGATGAGGACAAGCTTTCCTTTATTAACGAACACATGAGCAATTTGGTCCTTAGCATTGACGGAAGGCCCTCTGTAAACGACCGTATGCGAAAAACCATATCAGGTGGCGGAAGCTACGACACAATCATGCCAAAGCTAAAGGCGGCGGCAAATTCCCGAGGTCAGGACAATTATTATGTGCGGGGCACCTTCACACGGCATAATTTGGACTTTAGCAAGGATGTTCTCCACCTTGCAGACCAAGGCTTCAGGCAAATTTCCGTAGAGCCGGTGGTGGGCGGGGCGGAACTTGACTATTCCATAAAAAAAGAAGATTTACCCTTTATTTTTGACCAGTACGAGCATCTTGCACAGGAGTATTTAAAGCGCTGGGAAGGGGATGAGTGGTTTAACTTCTTTCACTTTATGATAGACCTTCACCAAGGTCCGTGCGTTATAAAAAGAATGTCCGGCTGCGGTGCGGGCTGTGAATATGTTGCTATAACACCCGAAGGCGATATATACCCTTGTCATCAATTTGTGGGAAACAGCGAATTTTTGCTCGGTAATGTTCACGAAGGTACTTTTGATTCTAATAAGGCTCAAATATTTGCCGATGCAAACGTTTATAAAAAACCTAAATGCAAGGACTGCTGGGCAAAATTCTATTGCAGCGGCGGCTGCCATGCAAACGCCTATCAATTTAGCAGCGATATTAACACCCCTTACGAAATAGGCTGTGAAATGGAAAAAAAGCGTGTTGAATGCGCTCTTTATATCAAAGCAAAGCAAATGGATAAATCTTA
>JAQVDK010000015.1:0-2491 GCA_028697835.1 Eubacteriales bacterium
CCAACAGACCCTGCTGCAGCCGCCGTTGTTTCGGAAGCCATTGTAGCGCCTACAAACACGCCATGGTTCCAGTCAAAGCTCTCATATACAAGAGGAGCGGTTTTTGCACGTCTGCCGCCAAATATGATGGAGCTAATTGGCACACCTTGCGGATTTTCCCATTCGCTTGAAATGCATGGGCATTGGCTTGCAGGTGCGGTGAAGCGTGAGTTTGGATGAGCAGCCTTTACACCACTATCCGGTGTCCAGTCTTTACCCAGCCAGTCAATAGCATGTGCAGGAGTAGGGTCGTCATGACCTTCCCACCATACCTTGTTATCGTCAGTTTTGGCAACGTTTGTGAAAATTGTGTTTTTCATTGTTGTTGCCATAGCGTTGTAGTTTGTTTTGGAGTTAGTTCCGGGCGCAACACCAAAGAAGCCTGCCTCAGGGTTGATAGCCCAAAGTCGCCCGTCCTTGCCAATTCTAAGCCAAGCGATATCGTCGCCAACTGTCCATACTTTATAGCCTTCAAGCTCTTTCGGCGGGATAAGCATGGCAAGGTTTGTCTTTCCGCAAGCACTGGGGAATGCCGCCGAGATATATTTAATCTCGCCTTGCGGATTTTCAATACCCAATATAAGCATATGCTCAGCCATCCAGCCTTCTTTGTATCCAAGATAGCTTGCAATTCTAAGAGCAAGGCATTTTTTACCTAAAAGAACGTTTCCGCCGTAGGCTGAGTTTATGGACCAAATTGCATTATCCTGCGGGAAATGAGCAATATATCTTTCAGCAGGGTCAATATTGGCGGTACAATGCAAACATTTTGTAAAGTCGCCGTTTTCGCCAATCTCGTCTAAAGCAACCTTGCCCATACGAGTCATAATATCCATATTAAGTACAACATAAATGCTGTCTGTAAGCTCGATGCCGACTTTTGAAAACGGGCTTTTTGCAGGACCCATTATAAAAGGAATTACATACATGGTCCTTCCTTTATATGAGCCATCAAATAATTTTGAAAGCTTTGCATACATTTCATTGGGATCCATCCAGTTGTTGGTGGGGCCTGCTTCCACTTTAGTAGGAGTGCAAATAAAAGTTCTATCTTCAACACGCGCAACATCATTTTCCGCTGTGCGGTGTAGGTAGCATCCCGGCAACGCCTCTTGGTTAAGTTCTTCCAAAATTCCTTCTGCTAATGCTTGCTTTCTAAGTTCATCAAGCTGCTCACGGCTTCCGTCAATCCAAACTACTTTGTCAGGTTTGTTAAGCTGTATCATCTCTTCAAGCCAAGAGATAACTTTTGGATTTTTCGTCATGTGTTCTTCTCCTCCCTATTGTTAAAATAATATCAATATCAAAATAATATCAAGTTCTATTATATAACATTTTTTGAAAAAATGGAAGCCCTTTATTGCAAATTTTCAGAAATTTTTACAAATTCTTTTATGCCAAGGTCCTCCGCGCGGACATTGTCACTGCCGCAAACCTCATAAATCAAGGATTTTAGCTGCTCTTTAGGCACGCTGTATTGGGACGAAAGCGAGTTTGCCAAAGTTTTTCTTTTTTGTGAAAAAGCTGCTTTTACAACTTTGAAGAATTTTTTTTCATTTTTAACAAAAGGACGGGTATGGTTTTTTATATCCAGCCTTATAACTGCAGAGGTAACCTTTGGCGGCGGCATAAAAGATTGGGGCGAAACAGTGGTAATTATCTTCGGGGTGCTGTAGTATTGGACAGCCACGGAAAGGGCGCCATACTCGGAAGTGGATGGTTTTGCAACCATTCTATCGGCAACTTCCTTTTGAATCATTACGGTAACGCTGTCAATCTTTGGTGTATCCTCCAAAAACTTCATAATCAGCGGTGTTGTTATATAATAAGGAAGGTTTGCAACCACCACCGTTGGCATGTTTGCAAAATGCTGCTCTATAACCTCTTCAAGGTCCATTTTCAAAGCGTCTCCTTGTATAATCTCCACATTGCCGTATGCCACAAAGGCCTTCTTCAAGTAAGCGGCAATTTCACGATCAAGCTCTATTGCAACAACCTTCCCCGCTTTTTCCGAAAGAGCCTGAGTCAAGGTACCTATGCCCGGTCCAATTTCAATAACGCCTATTTCCTTGGTAACTTCGCTTGCCTCAATAGTCTTTGCCAAAACATCTTCATCTATTAAAAAATTTTGCCCCAAAGACTTTTTAAATCTAAATCCGCCCTTGGACATAATTTTTTTCACATTTTCCGGTGAAGTCAGTTTCATATCGCACACCTCTTTTTGTTCTTTTTACAATATTAGCATATATACAAAACTATTGCAATATAAACATGTTTTTTATTGGCCAAACTTCACACCGGATTTGTGCGTATAATTTTTACTTTATAGGAAATTGCCGTCAAATGATTTTCGCGTGAAATGCTTCTTGCATATACTCTGCGCGCGATATGCCCATTAGCCTGCGGACGCTGTCCGCCGGGCGCTGTCCGCTGGGCGCTGTCCGCTGGGCGC
>JAQVDK010000015.1:2591-27184 GCA_028697835.1 Eubacteriales bacterium
GTCCGCTGGGCGCCGTCCGCTGGGCGCCGTCCGCTTTTTTATGCGGTTATCATGGTGCCAATACCGGTATTTGTAAAGATTTCAAGCAAAATCGAGTGAGGAATTCGCCCGTCTATTATATGCACACGTTTAACTCCCGCATCTATCGCTTCAATACAGCTTAAGGTCTTGGGAATCATTCCGCCGTTTATTTTACCTTTATCAATCATTTCAAAAATTTCTTTTTGTGTTATTTCATATATTATATCGTCACTGTCGTCGCTTTTCTTAATTCCGGGGACGTCCGTTAAAAGCATTAGTTTTTCCGCCTTAAGCGCCGCGGCAATAGCTCCGGCAACGGTGTCGGCGTTTATATTATAGCTTTCCCCGTCCGGACCTATTCCAATTGGTGCGACAACAGGAATATACTGGTCATCGGCAAGCATTTGAAGTGCGTGGGCGTTAATTTTTGTTATTTCTCCCACAAAGCCGATATCAACGGGCTTTCCGTCAACTTTTGGCATATGCTTTTTGCACTCAATCACTTTTCCGTCAATCCCGCAAAGCCCTATGGCGCTGCTGCCCATGGTATTAAGGGTGGAAACAATTTCTTTGTTCGTTTTGCCCACCAAAACCATTTGGGCAATTTGTATTGTTTGCTCGTCCGTTTTCCTAAGTCCGTTCACAAACTCGCTTTCAACGCCGAATTTCGCAAGCGCATTTGAAATATCAGGACCTCCGCCATGGACAATTACAGGGTTTGCCCCTATGTATTTAAGCAAGGTTATGTCCTCCATGACCTTTTGCTTAAGCTCGGGGCTTATCATCGCATTTCCGCCATATTTTATTACAACGGTTTTTCCGGAAATCTTGCGTATATAAGGAAGCGCCTCTGTTAAAATGGAAGCTTTATTAATATATTTTTGCATATTTTGCACCTTCTTTTTTGAAATTATAAATAAAACGGGGCACAGTCAATTCCCTCATACTCATCCATGCCAAACATAATGTTCATATTTTGAATCGCCTGACCTGCCGCACCCTTTACTATATTATCCAAGCAAGACACCACAACAACCCTACCCAGCCTTGCGTCAACGACAACTGCCATATCCACAAAATTAGAGCCTGCAACGTTTTTGGTGTCGGGCAGTTTCCCTTCTTCATATATCCTGATAAACCTTTCGCCTTTATAAAATTCCTTGAATATTTTTATAATTTCCCCGGTGGCTTTGGGCTTTTTTAAATTCACATAGCATGTGGCAAGAATACCTCGTTTTAAAGGCACCAAATGGGGTGTAAAGCTTAAAACAATATCCTCGTCCGCCAAAATGGAAAGTTCCTGCTCGATTTCGCTGGTATGCCTGTGGGTTGCAATTTTATACGCCCGCATATTTTCCGTACACTCGCAAAAGCTGTAATCCAAAGCGGTTGTTCTTCCTGCGCCTGTAACCCCAGATTTGGCGTCTATAATAATGCTTTTTGTGTCTATAAGCTTGTTTGACACAAGCGGCGCAAGGGCCAAAATGGAGCAGGTTGTATAGCAGCCCGGATTGCCCACAAGGTCGGCGTTTTTAATTTCCTCTCTGTAAAGCTCGCAAAGACCATAAACCGCCTTTTCCAAAAGATGGGGGGATGTGTGCTTTTCCCCATACCACTTTTCATATACATCCTTGTTTTTATACCTGTAATCACCGCTAAAATCAATAATTCTTACCCCTCTTTGAGCAAGCTGGGGTATAACCTCCTTTGCCGCCCCGTGAGGCAGCGCAGTGAAAACAACATCGCTGTCTTTGCAAACGGCATCAATGTCCGTATCCTCAAGCACAATATCCAGTATGCCCGCAAAAGACGGATACACATCCGAAAGCTTTTTCCCTGCATAGCTTTTGGACGTAAGGTGGGTTATTTGCACTTTTGAATGTTTCGTTAAAAGGCGAACAAGCTCAACCCCCGCATAGCCCGTTGCACCCAATACCGATGCTTTTATCATTATATCAACTCCTATTTGTGTATATTATACCATTTTGTGCATAAAAATGCAACAAAAATAAAAAATTCGCTAAAACATATTGTATTTTTTAAAAAAATGCGGTAAAATATACAAACATAAAAAGAAACATCAAAATAATTATATTTTAGGAGGGATGTTAAATGAAAAACAAATTCTTCAGTACAAACCGAATCACTCTTATAGGCATGCTTGCGGCTTTAATCGTGGTTTTAGGAATTTCCGGTCTGGGAATAATTGAAATCCCCGGTCTGACTATAAGAGTTACCGTGCTGCATATACCTGTAATTGTGGGCGCAATTATAGCAGGTCCGGCAGTTGGATTTATGACCGGCTTGCTGTTTGGTCTGTGGAGTATAATTGACAAGATTATGCGCCCCACTGTAGTAGGCTTTGTGTTTTATAACCCTTTAATCTCGGTGCTGCCAAGGGTGCTTTTGGGTCTTGTGAGCTATTATGTATATATATGGCTTAAAAAATTCCTCCCAAAAGGCGTAGATGTTTCCATTACGTCACTAATCGCCACTTTTTTTCATACCGTCAGCGTTTTGGGAATGATATACATAGTATATGGGCAAAAGTATATGGAGGCTTTAAACCAGCCAAAGGAGCTTGCTTTAACATTTTTATCAACAGCGGCGGTTACCAACGGAATTCCAGAAGCTATCGCATCCGCCATTTTAATTCCCCTTATTGTTTTAGGGGCTGATAAGCTAAAAAAGAAATAATTTCAAAATTTTCAAAAAAATAATATTTATAATTCTGCGAAAAAGAGTCAATAATATTAGTGGAAAGCAAAAAGCTTTCCTTAATCATAGATAGCACCGCAAGGTGCGACCCATGATGTTGGGCAGCCTTAAAAAGCTATTAGGCTTTAGGCTGCGAAAGTCCGAAATACAGCTTTTGTAAGCATACCCAGTGGCCTGCGTTTTGTAAGGATAAACAGTAGATTGTCTTGAAAATGCTAAGAATAGGCCCGATTGATTAATGTTTCGGACAAAAAAACGGTAAAAAACCTCTGGTGGGCTTTTTTACCTCAAAATTAAAACAAAATCCGCTGTAGGGCTGCTTTGTTAAAGTTATTATACTTCTTTAAAACCGAAGCCCAAGGCGGATTTTGTTTTTTAAAACTGCTACCCCTAAGTTATGCTTGGGCATATTTTAATTTTCGATAAGCGGTGGGAGTGCAGCTTTCATACCGTTTAAAAATGCGGTTAAAATATGAAACAGAAGAAAAACCCACCTCCAAGGAAATTTCCATAACACTCTTTGAAGTTGAAGATAAAAGCTTTTCGGCCTTGCACACACGAACAAAGTTTAAATAGTCGGTAAATGTTCGGTTTGTTATTTTTTTAAATAGCCTGCAAAAGTACTGCTGGTTAAGGTTTAAAATATTGCTTACGGTTTCAAGGCTTACAGGCTCGTTATAATTTTCTTCAATATATAAAAGGACTGGAAGGATTTTGTCTATGAATTTCACATCAAAAAAGGCGCTGCTGTCAATTAGCGCATTGTTACGGTATAGAAAAGCCAAAATATTGAAAACATTTGCCTTTATATATGTTTCATATGCACTTTCACGGATTTGGTATTCACTTTCAATATTATCAACGTATCCACAAAGTTCAAGGGTTCTTTCCTCACAAGCCTTAAACACCATCGCCTGCTTGTCCCCCCTGCTTATAAACCGCAAAAGGTATTTAAGGTCAATATCGTCGGAAAACTCGTCCGCATTAATCTGAAGCAGGAAGGTCTGGGAAAAATCTTCGTCAACTGTGGTGTAGTGGGGGACCCTTGAATTGACAAAAAAAATATCCCCCGCGCAAACCCTGTATGTTTTGTTTGCGGTGGTGCACAAAATCGCGCCACGGGTTACTTTCAGAAGCTCTATCTCGTCATGAAAATGCATTTCGCATGCATTCCCTTTTTTTCCGCTAATCCCTTTGGCAATATGTATGGGCAAATTGGGTATGGAAGCATGCACAACTTCGTTTTTCATAAAATCACCTGCTTAACAGCAAAATGTCAAAATAGTGCAAGAATTAGTCAATATAAAAATAGTATTGCCTGCAAAACTTTGCTATAATTATATTCAATATATCATAAAAAATATATGAAATCAATACTTTTAAAGCAGGGAGGGGTCTTATATGAAAAATTTTAAAATTGCTCTTCAACTATACAGTATTCGTGACGAAATGGAAAAAGATATGGATGCGGCTTTGAAGGCGGTAAAGGAAATGGGCTATGACTTTGTAGAGTTTGCCGGATACTTTGGCCGCAGCGCGCAGGAAGTTAAAGAACTGCTTGACAAACACGGCTTAAAGTGTCATTCGGTGCACCAAGCCATAGGTATTTTTGAAAAAGAAGGGCAAAGCGCCATCGACTTTCTAAAAACCATAGGAGCCAAATATTGTGCAATTCCTTGGTACGATGTAAACGAGCTTAAGGGAACGGAAAAATGGCCCGAAACCTCAGAGCTTTTCAACAAAGTGGGAAAAGCCCTTAAAGAAAACGGTATTCAAATGCTGTACCATAATCACGACTTTGAATTTAACAAATTCGAGGGAAAATTCCTTTTGGATTGGATGTTTGAGGAAATCCCGGCGGAGTACCTGCAGCCTCAAATCGACACTTGCTGGGTTCACTATGCAGGCTATAACCCCTCAGAATACATACTTAAATATTCGGGCAGAGTGTCTGTAGTCCACTTAAAGGATTTTGTTTGCAAAAACCTTGGCAGCGGTCCTGTTTATGGCCTTATAGACGAGGCGGGCACCGAAAAAAGAACTTCAAGAGAGGACAATGGCTTTGAATACAAGCCCTTGGGTCTTGGAATTCAAAACATTCCCGATATTTTAAAGGCAGCCGAAAAAGCAGGTGCCGAGTATTTGGTTGTGGAGCAAGATGAATCTTTGGATTTGCCGACCTTGGAAGCGGCAAAAATCAGCAGAGATTATCTTAAGTCATTAGGACTATAAAATAATGGCTTTTATATAAAAAGACAAGGTGGTAAACAATGGATAAATCATACAAACTTGGTATAATTGGGTATGGCGGCATGGGCAAATGGCACCATATCAATACAGAAAAACTGGACTTTGTGAAAGCTGTGGCTGTTTATGATATTGCACAAGAGGCAAGGGAAAGGGCACAAAATCATGGACTTAGGACCTACAGCACTTTGGAGGAAATATTGGAGGATGATGAAGTTGACATTATAGTAATAGCTACACCCAACGAATTTCATTGCCCGTATGCAATAAAATCTTTCGAGGCAGGCAAGCACGTTGTTTGCGAAAAACCCGTCACCCTAAACAGCGAGGAGCTGCAGCAAATCATCGACAGTGCCAATGCCCACAAAAAGGTCTTTTCAGTACACCAAAACCGCAGATGGGATAGCGATTATAGAATTATAAAGCAAATCTACGACAATAATGAGCTGGGCAATATTTTTTCCATACAATCAAGGGTAATGGGCTCAAGAGGCATACCTGGCGATTGGAGGGCAAAAAAAGCCCATGGCGGCGGAATGGTTTTGGACTGGGGCGTACATCTGATTGACCAAGCCTTGGATATGGTAAAAGAAAAGGTTACGGACGTTTATGTTAGAATGCAGCATGTTCGCCACACGGAAGTTGACGATGGGTTTCAGTTGTTTTTAACCTTTGAAAGCGGATTGGTTTATCTGATTGAAGTAAGCACCGCAGCATATATAAGCCTGCCCCGATGGCATGTTTCCGGGGACTTTGGCACCGCTATTGTTGAAGATTGGAGCTGCAACGGCAAAATAATAAGACCCATACGCGGCAAAGAAAATGTTGACGCCACGCCAATACAAGCGGGCGCAGGACTTACAAAAACCATGGCGCCAAGAGGCGAAGAATCAACGGTTGAGCTTCCTTTGCCTAAAATAACAACCAATGTGTATAAAGACTATTACGGTAATTTCGTAGCAGCTATAGAAGGCAGGGAGGAGCTTATTGTAAAACACCATGAGGTTATGCGTGTTATGAAGATAATGGAAGCCACGTTCCAATCGGAGGCTGAAAACTCCTCAATTCGTGTTAATATATAATAATTAAAAAAACATTTGCCTGCATAGGGCTTCTTTAACCGCGCAGGCAAATTTCTTTTTTTAAAGCTTAATGTTCCATAAAAAGCGGATAGCGTCCGCAGGCTAATGGGCATATCGCGCGCAAAGTATATGCAAGCAAGCGGACAGCATCCGCAGGCAAGCGGGTAACACCCGGTGGACAACGTCTACAGGATAGTGGGCATATCGCACGCAAAGTATATGCAAGCAATATTTCACATGATAACCATTAAAAAATGCCCTCGTTTTTGAGGGCACTTTTTTTATCTTTTTAACAACACATCTTTTTCATACCTAAAGACTTCATCAAGCCATTTTTCCCTGACAGGTACATTATTCTTTTCGCAGAAATAATCCCAAACAGCACCAAAGGGATAGCTTTTTAGCTCCTCAAGCATGGCAAGCCTTGTGGTAAGGTCACCGTCAAGCTCGGCTTTTTTAAGCATCTTGGTAGGCTCTAAAAGGGCGGCAAGCAATGCCTTTTGAGTGTTCCTTACACCTATTACCCATGCGGCAACCCTGTTTATGCTTGCATCAAAGAAGTCAAGCCCTATGCTGGTTCTGTCAATAAAACCTCCTCTTGCAAGCTCCTGCGCAATTGCCTGAAGCTCGTCGTCAAAAATGACCACATGGTCGCTGTCCCACCTTACAGGCCTGCTTACATGAAGGACAAGATTTTCAACAAAAAGCATAACTGAAGAAATTTTAGCGGATATAACCTCGGTAGGATGGAAATGTCCCGAATCCAAGGTCAATGCGGTTTTATTTTTAATTGCATAGCCCATGTAAAACTCGTGGCTGCCCACCACATAGCTTTCGGAGCCAATGCCAAACAGCTTGCTTTCCACAGCGTCTATATGATATTTTTTATCTATTTTTCTTTCAAGGATTTTGTCAAGGCTGTCGGCAAGGCGCTCTCTTGGCGAGTACCTGTCAACGGGAATATCTTTGTATCCGTCGGGAATCCAAATGTTCATCGCAGAAGGAATTCCCAGCTCTTTTCCGAAATATTCGCTTATATTACGGCATGCAATGCCATGCTCAATCCAAAATTTGCGTTTTTCCTCGTCGGCACTGCTTAGGGTAAATCCGTCATCGCTTAAGGGGTGTGAGAAATAAGTAGGGTTGAAATCAAGCCCCAAGCCGTTTTCCTTTGCCCATGCAACCCAATTTTCAAAATGATTTGGCAAAAGCTCGTTTCTGTCAACCTTTTCGCCTTCCGTTTCCGCATATATTGCATGAAGGTTAACCTTATGCTTTCCGGGAATCAAGGAAAGGGCCTTGGAAAGGTCCTGGCGAAGCTGGTTTGCATTTTTAGCCTTGCCGGGGTAATTTCCGGTCGCCTGAATACCTCCAGAAAGTTCCGAATCGTTTTCAAAGCCCGAAACATCATCCCCTTGCCAGCAATGGATAGAAATTTTTATTTTCTCAAGGGCATCAATGGCTTTGTCGGTATCCACACCAATTGCTGCATATTGCTCTTTCGCTAATTCATAATTCTTGTTTACCATACTATTCCTACCTCCAAATATTATAATGAGCTGCTTTGGCTTTTTCTATAAGATTCAACTTCCCAATTAGCGATAAAATCAATCAGCCAATCGGGCATAAACACCCCGCCGCCAAAAGACTCGGCATAAACCGCAATTTTAACGGTATCGCAAAAAAGCTTTGCTGCAATTTTTGCCGCTTTTTCCGATTCCTCTAAAACAATTATGCCTGTTTTTTCAAGCCCTATAACCTTAGGCAAAAAGCCATACTTATTTTCGAATTTTTCTACTGCGCTTTTTATATCCTCCCCGTTTTTCAAAAACATAGCCTTGTGCTTGTAATAGACCATGTGGTCGGGGGTGTATGCAGAGTGAACCTTTAAAAAGGATTCCTCATTTTCGACAAAATTAAGTATTTCCCTGTTACATTCAAACAAAGCCACCTCTTGCCCCAACACCTTTTTGAAAACAGATGTATAGGCATCCTTTTCTACCGGTGTAAGGTCAGGTTTTCTTTTGACCATTGAGCTTAGCTTGTCAAAAATCATGTTCATAAGATTTGCAATTTCTTCTTCGGTATTTCCGGCAACAAAAACGCCATGATTTGCCATGAAAAGCATATTTGCGACAATTCCATTTTTCTTTAGATTGTCTATCTTCTCTTTTACTGTTGCCGCAAGGACATATCCCGGCATTGTAGGTCCTATCCAAATTACGTCCTCGCCAAAAAGCTCTTTCGCAATCCTTTCACCGTCCGCCCCGCAGGTAAGCCCGTTTACCAAAGCCGGGTGGGTATGGACTACATAGGATTGCTCAAACAAATCATGCAGCGATGTTTCGACGCTGGGTCTTTTGTCCTTGTCAATGCGTGCGTCCATCAGGTCCGCAAGAACCTGCGCCTCCCTTTTTGCTGTATCCTCGGAATATGACCTTTCCCACATTTTGGCAAGCTTTTGCCTATCCATTTTGACAAATCCGCTTTCGGTAATGGTTGCAAGGGTTGTGCCGGAGCCTTTGATATATAAAAAATCTTTATCTTTAAAAGATGTATTCCCACCGCCTGCAAGCACAACATCTTCGTTTTGTCCATAAAAGTTAGAAATTTCCACCAGTTTTTTAAGCGACATAAAAAATACCTCCCGTTTGATATAATAATTATATACGATGTGTTAATTTTTTGCAATAGTTATGTTAAATTTTTTCATGGTATTTTTATATTATAAAACGAGTATAGATATACAGGGGAGGTGTGCATATGATTATAAAAGCGTATGACAGACAAAATGCCGTAGAATATGCAAGAAGGTGGGCATTTGACAGAAATCCTGCCTACTATGATTTTGAGCATTTAGGCGGCGACTGCACAAACTTTGCCTCCCAGTGCATTTACGCAGGAAGCGGAGTAATGAATTTCACCCCTATCACAGGGTGGTTTTACATTAGCGCAAATAACCGGACCGCTTCCTGGACAGGGGTGAAATATTTATATACTTTTTTGGTAAACAACCAAGGGGTGGGGCCGTTTGCAAAGGAAGTTGACGCAAGATTTGTCCAGCCGGGAGATATTGTTCAATTATCCTTTGACGGCGTAAACTTTGCCCATTCGCCTGTTGTAGTTGCCACAGGTCCCTCGCCAGCCCCAAGCAATATTCTGGTTGCCGCCCATACCTTTGATGCATATAACCGTCCGCTGCTTACCTATCCATATAAAAAGATAAGGTATGTGCATATAGAAGGAATTCGTACAAATTAGTAAGGCTATTTTACTTTACGGTGTTTTGATAGTTTGCTATCATGCGTTTTACCATTTCGCCGCCTATGGGTCCTCCCTGTTGACCGTTTTCACGGGCGGTAAGGTCGCCTTTGTAGTGGTCGTTGTTTTCCTTGCAATATTGGGTTAGCCCCAAATCTGCCGCGCACTCAAATTTAAGCTTTTGCATTGCATCGTATGCGTCGGGATTAAGAAGTCTGGACTTTCTGTAGTTTTTGGACATAATTATCACCTCGACAATATTTTATGTAAAAGCGATAATTTTATACAAAAAAACTAAAAAATTTAAATTTGCACCGATGCAACCACAGCGCAATATACCGCAGCCGCTCCCGCCTTTCTTAAAACCTTTGCACATTCGTTTAGCGTGGCGCCTGTTGTTTGCACATCGTCTATTAAAAGAATGGTCTTGTCAACTGCCAAGTGGGCATTTGCAGGCGAAAACGCACCAATTACATTGGTTTTCCTCTCCCGAAGCTTAAGGCTGCTTTGTCTTGGAATATCCTTTGGCTTTTCCAAAAGGGCAACAGGCTTTTTGTACCCTAACTGCTTGCAAATCGCCTGCGCTAATACCTGGCTTTGGTTAAAGCCCCGCTCCCTTATCCTCGCCTTGCTTATGGGAACGTATGTAACCGCGTGAAATTCAATATCGCCATATTCCTCTCTAAGTGTTTGCGCTAAAAGCAGGCCTAAGGTTTTGGCAATCCAAATTTGCTCGCTCCCAAACTTCATGTGCCGTATGCTGTCCGCCACCTTATCCTTATAAATATACCTTGAGATGCTTTTTAAAAAATAAGGTCTTTCGTTTTTGCAGGACCGGCAGCAAAGCTTTCCATATGCAATATCCAAGCCGCAGCCGCATATTTCGCACCGCTTTGCGTTGTTATAAGGAAGCTGACGCTCGCAGGCGGCGCAAACATTTTCCGGCATGCGAAAATCAATGGGCTCCCCGCAAAAAACACAGTGGGGAGGCGATAGCAAATTAGACAAAAACCTTGTCAGTTTCATAGAAAACTCCTCAACTTTTCTGATAAACCGCTGTAGCGCCGATGCTCGTTGATATTATCAGTCATGGTCTTAATAACGTTTTCCCTGCCCACCATAACCACAAGCTTTTTAGCCCTTGTAACAGCCGTATATAAAAGGTTTCTATTTAAAAGCATTGGCGCTGTGGGATACATGGGCATCACAACCGCATCATATTCGCTGCCTTGGCTTTTGTGAACGGTAATGGCATAAGCAAGGTCCAGCTCGTCAAGCTCGGAAAATCCATAAACCATCTTTCTGTCATCGAATATTATGCTCATGCTTTCGTCTTGAAAATCAATTTTTTCTATAAACCCTATCTCGCCATTGAAAACCCCAACGCCCGTCTCCCCGTCGGATGAGCGCTCCCACTCGGTTTCGTAATTGTTTTTAATCTGCATTACCTTGTCGCCTTCACGAAAAACAATGTTTTTGAACTTCTTTTCCTTTTTGTTTGCAGACGGTGGGTTAAACGCCTGCTGCAGGCGCTCGTTTAGGGAGGTAACCCCTGTAATTCCCTTTCGGGTGGGGGTAAGGACCTGTATGTCAAAAAGCGGGTCGTATCCATAGGTTTTAGGCAGTCTGTTTTTGCACAAATCCACAATGGTGTTTGCGATTTCCTCGCCACTGTTTCTATGAACAATGAAAAAATCGCTTTCCCTTTGATTTAAAACAGGGTATTCTCCCTTGTTTATTTTATGGGCATTTACAACAATCATGCTTTCCTTTGCTTGCCGGAATATCTCCGTAAGGCGGATAACACTAATCGCCCCCGAGCTTATTATATCACGCAAAACATCTCCCGCACCAACGCTTGCAAGCTGGTCGCCGTCGCCAACCAAAACAAGCCTTGTCCCGACTTTAACCGCCTTTAAAAGAGCGCTTAAAAGCGAAACGTCAACCATGCTCATCTCGTCTATAATAAGAACGTCGCACTCCAGTGGATTTGACTCGTCTTTGTAAAAAGACATCCCATCACCGTCCTCGGAAAAGCCAACCTCCAAAAGCCGATGTATGGTCATAGCCTCCATGCCGCAAAGCTCTGTCATCCTGTTTGCGGCACGCCCCGTTGGAGCCGCAAGCATGATATTCTTGCCCAAGCTTTCCATAACCTTTATAATGGCATTGATTATAGTGGTTTTTCCCGTTCCCGGACCGCCTGTTATAACCAAAACCCCATTTTTTAAAGCCAAATACACAGCTTCCCTTTGCTCCCTTGCAAGAGTGATTCCCTGCTGCGCTTCTACATTGCTTATAATTTCATCTATATCCACATCAAACTGGGTAAAAGAAACACTTGCAATTTTATGCAGCTTTGAAGCGGCATAAATTTCGGCATTATACAAAGAAGGCAGATATATTGCCTCATAAGTATCTTTAATCTCGTTGAAAAGCCGCCCTGCAAAAAGCATCTGTGTTATTGCACTGTCACATTCCGTGCCGTCTGCACCGACTAAACGCACCGTATTTTGAATCAATACACCTCTTGGCAAAAAGGTATGCCCACCTATCACGCCTTCCCACAAAGCAAAGCTTGTAGCCGCCTGTATCCGCTCCGGCGCGTTTTTTGACATACCCATACTAAGCGCAATTTTATCGGCTGTTTTAAAGCCAATACCATAAACCTCCTGCGACAGAAGGTATGGGTTGCTTTTTATAACATCTATGGCCGATGTTCCATAATGCTTATAAACTTTTGCCGCAAGATTAGGGGAAATTCCATACTTTTGAAGAAAAATAACTATATCACGAACGCCTATTTGCTTTGCATAGCTTTCGCCTATTTCCAAAGCCTTTCTTTCCGAAATGCCTTTTATCTCGGCAAGGCGAAGGGGCTCTCCCGCAATAATGTCCAGGGACTTGTCACCAAAATGGTTTACTATTTTTTCGGCAGTTGCCCGCCGAACGCCCTTTATAATACCCGAGGCCAAATACCTTAAAATATCGTCTTTTTCTTTGGGCATGTCCTTTTCATAATAATCCGCCTTAAACTGCCTGCCATATTCAGCATGGGTTGTCCAATTGCCGGTAACAATAACCTTGTCCCCTTCGGAAATGTACGGCAAATAACCCACTACCGCCGTATATTCGGACTGAGTCTCGATATAACAAACGGCATAGCAGTTTTCGCTGTTGTAATAAACAACTTCCTCTACTATGCCTTTTATAGATATTTTATCACTATGTTGACCCATACTTATCTATTCCTTTTCCATCAAGGCTATATACTCCTCGCGGCTCATTACGGTTACAAATTCATAATCCCTGCAAATCCTTTCAAGAATGGCAAGAGTGTCATCTGTGGAGCCGCAATCAACCACATAAATTTGAGGGACTTCTCGCCCGCCAAGTTTGTTAAGACTTTTCCAAACGGTTGTCCGAATTATTTCTTCAATGTGGTCCTGTTGGTTTTTTACCGATATGACAATAAAAAAGTCATTATTATAGCGGCTGATTTCATTAATTATGTTCTTTACAAGTTGAATAACCCCAAACAAAGCAAAAAAGCAAACTACTGCGGAAAAAAATACGTTTGTCATACTATTCACCTCGATATATATTACGCAATCGAGGTGAATATTGTTACAGAACCTTGCTTAAAAAAGCCTTTGTCCTTGGGTTTTTGGGGTTTTGGAAAATTTCCTCCGGCGTACCCCTTTCGGCAATAATTCCATCGTCCATAAATATTACACGGTCGGCAGCTTCTCTTGCAAAGCCCATCTCGTGAGTAACAACCGCCATTGTCATACCGTCTTTTGCCAAGCCTTTCATAACTTCCAAAACCTCACCCACCATTTCCGGGTCAAGAGCGGAGGTCGGCTCGTCAAAAAGCATGATTTCAGGAGACATAGCAAGTGCCCTTGCAATGGCTATGCGCTGTTTTTGTCCGCCGGAGAGCTGAACCGGATACACGTTTGCCTTCTCGGTAAGCCCAACACGCTCCAAAAGATTCATGGCAATTTCCTTCGCCTTGTCCGACTTGATTTTTTTCAGTTTAATAGGCGCCAATGTAATGTTTTCCATAACGGTAAGGTGTGGGAAAAGGTTAAACTGCTGGAAAACCATCCCCATTTTTTGGCGCAGCTTGTTAACATCGCACCCTTTTGTGGTAATTACCTCTCCGTCAACTGTGATAGTTCCGGATGTAGGCTGTTCTAAAAGGTTAAGGCATCTTAAAAAGGTGCTCTTGCCCGAGCCCGAAGGGCCTATGATTGCAACAACCTCACCTTGGACAATTTCCTCTGTAATGCCTTTTAAAACCTCATGAGTGCCAAAAAACTTATGCAAATCTTCAACGTATATCACCTCGGCGCAACCTCCCTTCGATGTAATTAAACAGCTTTGTTAAAATCTTAATCATTATAAAATAAATCAGTGCAACAGCCAGGAGGGGGATAAGCCCGTTGTACGTTCTGCTGATAATATAGTCTCCCGCTTTGGTCAAATCCTGCAGGGCAACATATCCCACAATTGCAGTTTCCTTCATCAAAACAATAATTTCATTTGCAAGAGCGGGAAATGAATTTTTCAAAGCCTGGGGTATGATAATATATCGCATGGTGCTTCCATGGGAAAGCCCAAGGCTTATGCCCGCCTCCGTCTGTCCTTTGTCCACAGCCAAAATGCCGCCTCTGAAAATCTCGGCAACATAGGCGCTGCTGTTAACGGCAAAGGCTATAACTGCAATAATTACCGTGGACATATTTTTTGCGCCGGCAAAAATAACATGGTAAAATATCAAAAGCTGGACCACTGACGGAGTTCCGCGAATAATGTCAACATATGAAGATGAAATAATATAGGGTATCCTGCGCCAGCCCTTGGCATTGTCCCCAAGCTTCAAAAATGCGACAATAAGCCCTAAAACAAGGCCCAAAGCAGCCGAAACAAACGTAACCTGCAAGGTTACTCCCAAGCCGCTTATCAAAAGCTTATACCTGTTTCCGTCAATTAACACACCGGAGATTTTCTGAATAACAGGAATGTTATAAAAAAGTTTCCCTATAAGCTCGTTCAATGTAGAGCCTCCTATCACATTAATATAGCGGCGGCTATCGTGCCGCCGCTATGTGGTACGCTGATTTATTGAAGATACTTTTCTACAAGCTTATCGTAAGTTCCGTCTTCTTTAAGCTCCGAAAGAGCTGTGTTGATTTTCTCGAGAAGCTCCGAGTTGCCCTTCTTAACAGCGATGGCGTATTCTTCTTCTTCAAGGCCGCTTTCAAGAGCAACAAGGCCTTCGTTGTTTTGAACATATTCAGCAGCAGGGTTGGAATCTATAACCACAGCGTCAACCCTTCCATTAACCAAATCCATGACAGCGTCAACGCCTTTTTTAAACCTTTGAACGGTTACTTCATGTGAAAAATGGTCAGGGTCGTCGGCATACTCTTCCTTTGAAACAGAAAGGTCGCCTGTTGTTCCTTCTTGAACGCCAACCGCTTTTCCTCTTAAATCTTCAAGGGTTTTAATATCGCTGCCTTCTTTTACTATAATTTTTTGCTTTGCAACAAAATATGTTTCGGAAAAATCAACTTCTTTTTTTCTTTCATCGGTAACGGTCATGCCTGCCGCAACAAGGTCAACCTTACCGTTTGCAAGTGAAAATATTAAGGATTTGAATTCCATGTTTTCGATTTTAACTTCTGCTCCGATTTTTTTACCGATTTCCTTAACCAAAGCTACGTCAAAACCATCAACTTCACCGTCATCCCCAACATATTCAAACGGAGGGAATTCAGCATTGGTACCCATAACAATTACATTACCGTCCGAGCTGTCGCCGGCGGGAGAGTTAACTTCCGTAAGATTCTCATTTGAAGGGTTGCTGTTGTTGCAAGCGGAAAATGCCATTACAGCCATTGCACAAACAGCAACAAGTGCTAATAATCTAAATATTGTTTTTTGCAAGGTATAAACCCCCTATAAAATTTATATTTATTCAAATTATAATACATTTTAACGTATTTTGCAAGGTATTTTTTAAAATTCGTATTATTTTTATACACCCAGGGAAGTTTTTTTCCAAAGTTTACTTGGCAAAACATCCACATGGTTTTAATTTCATATATAGCCAATACCCATTGCAAGGCAAAAATTCGGAGCAGGCATTTGCACCGCAAAAGAGCGCATGCCGGCTCCGGCTTTATATTATATTGCAGTAAAAATCCGATTATTTTTTAAGGTTGAACCAAGCAGCCAATCCGGGATATACAGCGCAGTCCTCAAGCTCTTCTTCAATTCTAAGAAGTTGATTGTATTTTGCAACACGGTCTGTTCTTGACGGTGCGCCTGTTTTGATTTGTCCGGAATTTGTAGCAACTGCAATGTCGGAAATTGTTGTATCTTCTGTTTCACCGCTTCTGTGGGAAGTAACAGCGGTATATCCTGCACGGTTTGCCATTTCAATAGCCTCTAAGGTTTCGGTTAGTGTTCCGATTTGGTTAACCTTGATAAGAATTGAATTAGCAACGCCCATGTCTATGCCTTTTTTAAGCCTTTCGGTGTTTGTTACAAACAGGTCGTCACCAACAAGCTGAATTTTATCGCCAAGCTTATCTGTAAGCAGCTTCCAGGCTTCCCAGTCTTCCTCGGAAACACCGTCTTCAAGAGAAATAATCGGGTACTTGTCGGCAAGCATTACCCAGTAGTCAACCATTTCTTCCTTTGTTTTCATGATATCGGTTTTCCAGAAGTAGTATTTGCCTTCTTCACCTTTTTCTTTGGCAGCTTCATACATTTCGGTAGCGGCTGCGTCAATGGCGATTCTAAAGTCTTCTCCCGGTTTGAACCCTGCAGCTTCAACTGCTTCAAGGATAACTTGAATTGCTTCTTCGTCACTCTTTAGGTTTGGAGCAAATCCGCCTTCATCACCAACGGCTGTGCTGTAGCCTTTGGATTGAAGAACTTTTTTAAGGTTATGGAAAACTTCTGCACAATTTTGAAGTGCTTCCTTGAATGATTTTGCGCCAACAGGCATAATCATAAACTCTTGAATATTAACACTGTTGTCAGCATGAGCGCCGCCGTTTATTATGTTCATCATGGGAACAGGAAGAACCTTGGCATTAACGCCCCCGATATAGTTGTAAAGTGACATTCCAAGAGCCTCTGCAGCAGCCTTTGCAACAGCCAAGGACACTCCAAGAATGGCATTTGCGCCAAGGCGACCTTTGTTTGGTGTGCCATCTAAGGCTATCATTGTTTTGTCAATTGCAACCTGGTCCAAAACATTCATGCCGATTATAGCGTCTGCAATCTCGCCATTAACGTTGGTTACAGCTTTTTCAACGCCTTTTCCAAGGTAGCGTGATTTGTCGCCGTCGCGAAGCTCAACCGCCTCGAATGCACCTGTTGATGCACCTGACGGAACGGCAGCTCTTCCAACAAAACCGCCTTCTGTTAAAACTTCAACCTCAACGGTAGGATTTCCCCTTGAGTCCATTATTTCTCTTGCCCATACGCTTTCAATAAGAATTTCTTGTTTCATTTTTATGCACTCCTTTTATTTTTCTTGAGAATTTAATCATTTATATTATTTAACAAGCAGACTTGTTCCTGTCATTTCCTTGGGAATTTCAAGCCCCATAATGTCAAGCATTGTTGGCGCCAAATCCGCAAGGCGTCCGCTTTCTTTAAGCCCCACGCCTTTTTCCCCGATTAAAACAAGGGGAACTACATTGGTAGAGTGGGCGGTTTGAACACTTCCATCATCTGCAATCATTTGCTCCGCATTGCCATGGTCGGCGGTAACCAATGCCACTCCGCCTTGTCGAAGCACCGCATCAACAACCTTTCCAAGGCATTCGTCAACAGCCTCAACAGCCTTGATGGCCGCTTCAACCACTCCTGTATGACCTACCATGTCGCAGTTTGCAAAATTTAAAATTATAACATCATATTTGCCGCTGTCTATTCTTTTTACGCATTCATCCGCCACTTCATAAGCGCTCATTTCCGGCTTCATATCGTAAGTGGCAACCTTTGGCGAAGGAATTAGCACCCTGTCCTCGCCTTCGTAAACCGTCTCAACGCCGCCGTTGAAGAAAAATGTAACGTGAGCGTATTTTTCCGTTTCGGCGATTCTAAGCTGCTTATAGCCTTTTTTGCTGATATATTCGCCAAAAGTGCTGTCCAGTGAAGTGGGCTTGAACGCAACATCAACATTTGGCATTGTTGCGTCATACTGGGTAAAGCAAACATAATATGTTTCAAAAAAACCTTTTTCCCTTTCAAAGCCGGTAAAATCGGGGTCAACAATTGCCCTGGTAAGCTCCCTTGCCCTGTCCGGGCGGAAATTGAAGAACACAACGCTGTCGTTTTTTGACACCTGGGCATTTTCGGCGACAACAACGGGTACAACAAACTCGTCGGTCACCCCTTGCTCATAAGAAGCCTTGATTGCGTCAACTGCGGACGTTGCCAAAACGCCCCTTCCCATAACAACAGCATCGTAGGCTTTTTGTACCCGCTCCCAACGGTTGTCACGGTCCATGCCATAGTACCTTCCCATTACGGTTGCAATTTTACCTATGCCGATTTCCTTGATTTTTTCTTCAAGCTCCTCAACATAACCTGCCCCTGAAGTAGGTGGAACATCCCTGCCGTCAAGCAGGCAGTGAACATACACTTTTTCTAAATTGTTCCTCTTTGCAAACTCCAAAAGAGCGTAAAGGTGTGTATTATGGCTATGCACTCCACCATCGGATATAAGTCCGATAACATGGAATGCAGAATCATTTTTTTTGCAACTTTCAACTGCTTTCAAAAGGGCTTCGTTTTCAAAAAAGTCCCCGTCTTGAATGGATTTTGTAATTCTTGTAAGCTCCTGATACACAATCCTGCCGGCCCCAATATTGGTGTGTCCAACCTCCGAATTTCCCATCTGCCCGTCGGGCAAGCCCACATCCATTCCGCTGCAGCGGAGAATGCCATTTGGGTTTTCGGCAAGGTATTTGTCCATATTGGGCGTTTTAGCCGCCTTAACGGCATTTCCTGCGGTTTTGTCCGACTTACCGTATCCATCAAGTATAATAAGCGAAACCAATCTCCTCTTCATACACATTACCACTTTTTCATCCAGCTTGCCACCAAGATGAAAATATCCTTTCTATGCCAGATTATTAACCTTTATACTTTACTATTTGTGCAAAGCTGCCCGCTTTCAAGGAAGCGCCGCCGATAAGCCCTCCGTCGATGTCGCTTTGACCCATAAGCTCCGCTGCATTGGACTCGTTCATGCTTCCGCCGTATTGTATGCGGATAACATCGGCAGTTTCCTGCCCGTAAAGCTCTGCAATAACACCTCTTATAACAGCGCAAACTTCATTTGCCTGCTGGGCGGTGGCTGTTTTGCCGGTTCCAATAGCCCAAATAGGCTCGTAAGCGATAACAACTTTAGCTGCGTCCTGGGCAGAAATACCTGCAAACGCCTTCTTAACCTGTGAGCGTACAAGCTCGGCCGTTACGCCAAGTTCGCGCTCCGCAAGGCTTTCGCCGCAGCAAACAATCGGAACAAGGCCCTTTGCAAGGGCAACCTTTGCTTTTTTATTAACCGTTTCGCAAGTTTCGGCAAAATACTGCCTGCGCTCGGAATGTCCTAAAACAACATATTTTACACCAAGCTCCAAAAGCATATCAGCGGAAATTTCTCCCGTATATGCCCCGCTTTCTTCAAAATGCATGTTTTGAGCGCCCACGGCTATGTTTGTCCCCTTTGTAAGGGCTGATACTGCGCAAATGTCTGTAAATGGCACGCAAACCACCACATCAACATCCGCTCCTTCCACCATTGGGATAAGCTCTCTCACAAGATTTTCCGCCTCGGAAGGTGTTTTATTCATTTTCCAGTTACCTGCTACAATTTTCTTTCTTGACATGATTCTCCTCCTATTTGTCGTTTAAACAAGCTATTCCCGGAAGCTCAATTCCTTCCAGATACTCCAAGGAAGCGCCGCCGCCGGTTGATATATGAGTCATTTTGGAAGCAAAGCCAAGCTGTTTTACAGCAGCCGCCGAGTCGCCTCCGCCAATGATTGTTGTTCCATCAACATTTGCAACTGCCTGTGCAACCTTTTTTGTTCCGTTTGCAAACTTTTCAAACTCAAAAACACCCATAGGTCCGTTCCAAATTACAGTTTTAGCATCTTTTAGGGCATCGGCGAAAACCTGCACTGTTTTTTCGCCGATATCAAGCCCCATCCAACCGTTAGGTATATCGGTTGAATCTACAATTTTGCTTTCGGCATCCGCCTTAAATTCGGTTGCAACAACATTGTCAACGGGAAGAAGCAGATTGACGCCTTTCTCCTGTGCCTTTTTCATAAGGGAAGCTGCAAGCTCAACCTTGTCATCCTCGCAAATGGATGTTCCAATGTTGTAGCCCTTTGCCTTAAAGAAGGTGTAAGCCATGCCGCCGCCTATAATCAGCGTGTCAACCTTATCCAAAAGATTTTCAATTACACCGATTTTATCCGATACTTTAGCGCCGCCCAAAATAGCAACGAAAGGACGGGTTGGATTTGAAAGCGCTCCTCCCATCACTTCAATTTCCTTTTGAATTAAAAAGCCGCAAACTGCAGGAATGTAGTCGGCAACACCTGCGGTTGAAGCATGTGCCCTGTGCGCTGTTCCAAAAGCGTCGTTAACAAAAACATCTGCAAGAGAAGCCAGCTCCTTTGCAAATGCCGGGTCGTTTTTCTCCTCTTCCTTGTGGAAACGAACGTTTTCAAGGAGTGCAACATCTCCATCCTTCATGTCCGCCACCAAAGCCTTTGCACTTTCGCCCACAACATCGGATGCCATTTTAACCTCTTTGCCAAGCTTCTCCGAAAGACGCTTTGCAACGGGCGCAAGGCTGTATTTCATGTTAAACTCGCCCTTTGGTCTGCCAAGGTGTGAGCATAAAATAACCTTAGCGTTTTTTTCAATAAGGTACTCTATAGTGGGAAGGGCCCCAATAATGCGATTTTCGTCGGTTATGTTTTTGCTTTCGTCAAGAGGCACGTTGAAATCGCATCTAACCAAGACCTTTTTGCCGGAAACTTCAATGTCCTTAACTGTTTTTTTATTCACTTTCTTCCACCATCCTATAACATTATATTATTTGTTGGCTTGTTTGTTAATTTTTTAACTCCGAATATTTTACAACATATTATCAAAATTTTCAAGGGCTTTTACAACAATTTCATAAATAATTTTACAAGCCTCTGCCCTTTTGGCGTTGTTTTTCGGGTTAAAAAAGCTTCTTTCGTCGCCCGATATTACATTGGAACTTTGCAGGGCTAAGGCCGCCTGCTTTGCATAGTCGCTGATTAGGTGATAGTCAGCAAACTGCTCTTTAGTGCCCCCCTCATTCAAATCCACATTGCACAAAAGTGCGGTTTTACAGGTCATAACCACAAGCTGCTCTCTTGTTATAAATTCATCTGCTCCAAAATAATTTTCATTTATGCCAAGGGCTATACCCAATTTTTTAGCCGATGAAACATAAGGATATTGCCAGGATTCCTTGGGAACATCTTCAAAGCTGCTGGCAGCGCCGGCATCATAAAGACCAAAGGCCAAAATCAGTATTTTTATAAACTCTGCGCGTGTTATCTCCCTGTTTGGCTCAAAGTTTTCGGCAGTAGCAACAGCTCCGTATTTCGCAAGATAATCCACCGCTTCCCGTGCCCATGGCGCCTGGTCCATGTCTGAAAAGCCGCCTTGCTCCACTTCGGCTTGTCCATTATTATAGTAATTATCAAGGACAGTTTCTATGCTCTTTGCAAAGGAAACTTGCAAAAGCATAAAAAGTCCTAAAATAAATGCTGTCTTTTTCATATTATATACCGTCTAAATTTCCGTCATCGTCCGCAGGGGGAGGAGTTTGTGTGCTGACCGGCGGAGGTGTTGGAGTGCTGACCGGCGGAGGTGTTGGAGTGCTTGACTGTTGTGGTGTATCATCAGTTTGTTCGGGCGTTGGAGTAGGCGTAGGCGTAGGTGTAGGGGTTTTGGTGCTTTGAGGAGCACTCGAAGGAGTTGGGCTGGGCCTACTTGGCGTTTGCTCAGGACTTCTTGTAGGCGGCGGAGCAGTAGCGGCAGGAATACTTCCGCTTCTCATTTGAGCAATGGCCTTATATTTTTCAACTTCTGCATTAAGCTCGTCTATTTGCTCGTTTAAAGCCTTAATCTCTTCCTGAAGCCTTTCCACTTCCGACAAATCCTCCTGCCCGTTTTCTTGGGATATTGTCATGGAAGGCTCCTGGTCGGGGTCTATCCTTTGATTTTTTGCCATTAGGTTGTAAGCAATTATAAAAGATAAAAAGAACACCGCAACAAGCAAAGTTACAGCGGATATGCCAAGCAGTATGTTTTTCTTTCTATTGCTTTTTTGATTTGTGTTATATCTAACCTTTCTCATGCTTCATACACCTCTTAAGTTTTTTGCAGTTTTATAATATAACCATAAACTTCTGATTTAAGTCAATGGTACAAGGGCTGTTTATGATGAAATTCGCCTGCGCTCATTATATTACAAATTTCCGATTTGCCGCCTTCGTCGTAAGGTAATTTATAATGAAATTCGCTTTTGCTCATTATATCATATAACAACTAAAAATTAAAGACCTTTAATGAAAAAAGATGAAAATATTTCTATCTGTTATAGTGTATGTCCATCTTGCATTATTATGTTTATTATCCTATATTTTGGATAAAATAGTTTTATCTTTAATATTGACAGGGGAGTTTACATGAACGAAAAGCGCTCGATTTCAAGCTTTGGCGGCATATACGCCGGAAGCATTGCCATCTTTTCACTTCTTATCCTTTTTATGGCGGTTGGGCTGTATTACAGGATAGTTTTTGCATATAATATTCATTTTGAAAACCTGCACCTTGGTACACAGTTCGGACACGATGAGTACAACTATATCCAAATGGCAAAAAACATTGTGGAAAAGGGTGTGTATGGATATATGTCGGATGCTCCCAACGCATACGTCACACCTGCTTTTCCGCTGTTTCTTGCTGCCTTTTTTTATATTTGGGGCGCAGGCGGTCAGGCGCTTTTATATGCCAAGCTCACCCAGGCGGTTTTATCAACAATAAGCATACTATTGGTTTTTTTAATAGGCAGAAGGCTTTGCGCAAGCTCTGTGGGGCTTATTGCGGCTTTTTTTACAGCATTTTATCCCCCGCTTATTTTATACAGCCGCCATTTGCTTACGGAAACGCTATATATATTCTTCTTTTTGTTATACTTTCTTATACAAATTACTGCTTTTGGCAAAAAAAGAATGTGGCGGCACTTTTTGGCAGGCTTTTTTATGGCGGCGGCAATCCTTACAAGGCCCATGGTTTTTATTCTTGCTCCGCTGCCTTATATATACCGCTATTTTTCAAAAAGAACCCTTTTGGGCAAAACAGCTAAGCAATTTGGAGTATTTCTTTTGGGAGCCGCAATTTTAATGCTCCCATGGCTTGCAAGAAACATAATAACCCTTGGCAAATTTATAATACTTTGCACGCAAAGCAACCCTTTTTACTATGGCATTATAGAAGATTACACCTCCCTTCCTCCATCCGACAACGAAACCGCCGACGGCATAAGGCTTATACTTCACCTTCTCAAAACCCAGCCCGTAAAAACCATAAAATGGTACACCATTGGTAAAATAAACGCCATATTTGAAACGCAGGACTATTGGCTGCAAAACAATTATAAATACCTCTCCTCAGCAAGGCTTTTGCACCATTTTATAATAGTATGCGGAAGCCTTGGCGTTTTGATGAGTGTTTATATCAAAGAATTAAGACTTGTCTCCCTTTTTATCGTAATATCTGTTTTGGTTCAGCTTTTGTTCATACCTGTGCCAAGATACGCTATTCCGCTAATCCCGCTTTTTTCCATATGCGCAGGGTATGTGATTTGCTTTTTATTTTCAAGGTGCAGGGAAAAAGATTTTAAAGGCAAAGCCTTGTAAATATAATTTTGTATGGTATAATTATTCGAGGAAATAAATATACTACTCGGAGGTTTTATAGTACATGAAAAGTCAATCCTTTTACAAGCAGCTGGGAAAAGACGAAAGATATATTCTTACATGCTGCTTTTTTGTGTTCGCCGTAAACGGTTTGTATAGCATGATTTTAGGCTCGATGCTTCCGCTTATAAGCAGTGAATATCAGCTGAGCAATGTTATAAGCGGCTCTCTTATTTCTGCACATCAGATCGGAAACCTTTTGGCAAGCTTTATTGCCGGAGTGCTTCCTATATATATCGGCAGGAAAAATTCCGTAATATTTCTTTGCGTTTTTGTAATTGCGGGCTTTTTGCTTATGATTTCAACAGGAAACCCGCTACTTTTGCTTTTAGCCTTTTTGTTTACCGGTATAAGCCGCGGCAGCATTTCAAACTTTAACAATTCCATTGTAAACGAAGTGTCAAACAGCAGTGCCGCCGCTATAAACTTCCTGCACAGCGTATTTGCGGTAGGTGCGCTTTTGGCACCCTTTCTTGTTATTGCAGGGGTAAACCTGATGGGAAGTAAAGGCTGGAAGCTGGCAGGCATAGTAATTGCTGTGCTGGCGGCTGTGGCAATGTTTCTGTTCTCTCGGGCAAAGCTTGTGGATGCAAAAGTTCAAAAGAAATCCAAAAAAATGTCCTATAAGTTTTTAAAGTTTATTCCTTTTTGGATAAATTCAGGCATACTTTTCTTCTATCTTTGTGCGGAGGCCACAATTAACGGCTGGATAGTTAAATATTTTGTGGACAGCTCTATTATGACAACCGAATATGCACAGGTTTTGGCATCGCTGCTGTGGGCGGTTATTCTTATTGGAAGGCTTGTTGTTTCGGCTGTGGGAAACAAGATTCCCAAAAAGAAAATACTGCTTGTAACCAGCATAGGAACTACGCTTTTTTACATGCTTCTTCTTTCAAGCCGAAATACCACCGTTATAACCCTTGCAATTGCAGGCCTTGGTTTTTCCATGGCAGGAATTTATCCAACCACGATTGCCAACGTTGGAAACACCTTGAAAGAATATCCCATGTCATTGGGAATGCTGCTTATCATTGGCGGTATGGGCTCTATTCTTATGCCCACCATAACGGGGGCGCTTTCCGACCTTTTTGGGATATTTGCCGGAATGAGCGCAATCGTAGTGGCAATTTTCCTTATGCTTGTATTTGTAATTATAAACGCCTTCAGGGGAAAATCAAAAGCTTAATAT
>JAQVDK010000092.1 GCA_028697835.1 Eubacteriales bacterium
GGCTTGAGATGGAAACTGCCGTACGCAAAAAATAAGCCATATAAAATGTCATTAATGTTGCAAATAAAGTGTTTAATTAAAACACGCACTTAACCTTTTACTAAAAAGCCTTGCTAAAAGCAAGGCTTTTTAACATTTGCTGCAAACGGCACGTCGATATAATAAGGCTTATTTAATCAAACCTCCCACCCCTTGAAAATTTTAAGCTGTGGCAGCAGCGCCGCACCCAAAACAGAAGTGCTGTTTTGGGCATCGGATATTAAAATTTCAACATTCCTTGACAAAGGAAGGGCATAGCTTTTCACAAAGGACGCTATATCGCCCAGCAGCAGCTGACCATATATGCAAAACTCCTTGCCCAATATGATTTTTTCAGGGTTTAGAGTATTTACAAGGCTTACCAGCGCAACCCCCATATGCTTTGAAACATCCTTTAAAACCGAATTGATTTTCCTATCCCCCTCTTTCGCCCTTTCAACCACATCCAAAATCGAAGGCAAATTGCATCTTGCAGCAATCCTGCTTGAAGCCGCAACGGTTTCAAGACACCCAAAGCTCCCACATTCGCATTTTTGACCGTTATAATCCGTAATAAGGTGCCCTATTTCGCCTGCGCTTCCGCTTTTGCCACGATATACCTTCCCATCAATAAAAATTCCCGCTCCAATGCCCGATTTTGAATTTATGCATATAAAATTGTCCGTATCCTTGCACATTCCGTAAAAGCTTTCATATATTGCGGAGGATATGGCCTCATTCTCTATAAAGATATTGCCGCCAAAAAACTTTGAAACATTTACATCCGACCACCTTAAATTCGGCGCCAAAACAATGGTCTTGGATTTTATGTCAACCTGCCCCGCAACGGCAATTCCCGCCCCCAAAAAATATTTGCAGCTATGGCGTGCCATCTCGCTTTTTATTGCTTCAAAAACTTTTTCAACATTTCCGACGCAATCCATCTTAAGCCTTTTAATCTCCAGCACCTCTCCCGCAAGGTCCACCGTGGCAAAACGGATTCTGTCCGTATCTATATCAACCCCCAGTGAAAAAAAGGCACCCGGCTTGATGGAAAGCATTTCGGGCCTTCTTCCCCCCGAGGATTTTCCAGTACTGCTTTTGTATATAAATTCTTTTTCAATTAAAGCAGATGTAATCATGCCGATTGCATTGGCGGAAAGTTTTGTTATTTTAGCTATATCAGCCTTTGAAATTTCCCTATTTTTCCGAATAACCTCCATAACAAGGGCTTCATTTCTTTCCTTGACCAGTCTATTGTTATTCCCAAGCAATAAAACCACCTCTTTAATAAATAATATAATTTTTCATAATTTTTGTCAACATTATTGACAAAAACTTTTTAATATTATATTATAAAGTTACGGAGGTGGCGATATGTATTTAATAGGGATTGACATAGGAACATCAGGCACAAAAACGGTTTTGTTCGACCTGGACGGAAACGTTATAGCTTCCGACACCCAGGAATATCCTCTTTTTCAGCCCCAAATAGGCTGGGCAGAGCAAGACCCCAACGATTGGTGGCGGGCAGTACATACTTCCATACGCAACGTGGTTTCAAAAAGCCAGGCGGACGAAGTTGCAGGCATTGGGCTTTCCGGGCAAATGCACGGCCTTGTAATGCTTGATAGGGACGATAATGTGCTTCGAAGGTCAATTATATGGTGCGACCAGCGTACCCAAAGGGAATGTGAAGAAATAACGCAAATCATAGGAGATGGCAGGCTTATCGAAATTACGGCAAACCCTGCGTTGACGGGATTTACCGCGTCAAAAATCCGCTGGGTGCAAAAAAACGAGCCGCACATATTTGAAAAAGCTGCAAAAATTATGTTGCCTAAGGATTATATACGGTATATGCTTACCGGCGAGTTTGCAACCGAGGTGTCGGACGCGTCGGGAATGCAGCTTATGGACATAGGCAAACGCAGTTGGAGCGACGAAATCCTTTCAAAGCTTCAAATTGACAAAGGCCTGCTTGGCAAAATGTATGAATCGTGTGAGGTTACGGGCAAACTGTCCCAAAGTGCGGCAAGTCTTACAGGTTTAAAAGCCGGAATACCCGTTGTTGGCGGAGCTGGGGACCAAGCCGCCAGCGCTGTTGGAAACGGCATTGTCATGCCCGGCGTGGTTTCGTCAACCATTGGAACTTCGGGCGTTGTTTTTGCAAGCACAGACCAAATTAAAATCGACCCTCATGGCAGGGTTCACACCTTCTGCCATGCAGTGCCGGGCAAATGGCATGTAATGGGCGTAACTCAGGGGGCAGGATTATCCCTTAAATGGTTTCGGGATAACTTCTGCCAGGAGGAAATCGCAGTTGCAGGCAACATGAATATTGACCCGTATGTGCTAATGGACCAAATAGCCCAAACGGTTAAAGAAGGCAGCGAAGGTATAATTTATTTGCCATATTTAATGGGCGAGCGCACTCCCCATCTTGACCCTAAAGCCAAAGGAGTGTTTTTTGGGCTGACCGCAAAGCATACCAAGGCGCATCTTCTTCGTGCGGTTATGGAGGGTGTTACCTTTAGTCTTAAAGACTGCCTTGAGGTTTTATCCGAGCTGGATATTGCCCCATCGCAGGTGCGCGCATCGGGTGGCGGCGCAAAAAGCAGGCTTTGGAGGCAAATGCAGGCGGACGTATTCCAAAAAGAAGTGGTAACCACAACCTCGTCGGAAGGCGGCGCTTTGGGAGTTGCCATTCTTGCGGCAGTGGGTGCGGGAATTTATAAAGACGTTCAGGAAGCCTGCACGCAACTTGTCAAGGTCAAAAACTCAGTAGCTCCAAGCTCCAACGCTTATAGGGCCAACTACGATAAATATAAAAAAATATATCAAAGTTTAAAAGACTTATTTTAAGGAGGTAAAAAGCAGTGGCATATTTTAAAGAAATAGGAAAGATAAAGTACGAAGGTGCAAACTCGGACAATCCGCTGGCGTTCAAATACTACAATCCCGATGAGGTAATAGACGGAAAATCAATGAAGGAGCATCTAAGGTTCTCCATCGCCTTTTGGCACACATTCCAGGCAAACGGCACCGACCCCTTCGGAAGCGCAACGGCTATACGCCCATGGGACGCAGCTGCCGACCCTATTGATTTGGCCAAAGCCAAGATGGAAGCGAATTTTGAGCTTTGCGAAAAGCTTCAGGTGCCGTTTTTTTGTTTCCACGACAGGGATATTGCCCCTGAAGGCGCAAGCTTGAAAGAATCCTATGCAATTCTTGACAAAATTGTGGATTATACCAAAGAATTAATGAAAACAAGCCCCGTCAGGCTTCTTTGGGGTACGGCAAATGCGTTTGGTCACCCAAGGTATGTCCATGGCGCCGCAACATCCTGCAATGCGGATGTATTTGCATTTGCAGCGGCGCAGGTTAAAAAGGCAATGGAAGTAACAAAGGAGCTTGGCGGCGAAAATTATGTGTTCTGGGGCGGCAGGGAAGGCTATGAAACTCTCCTTAACACCGACATGAAGCTTGAGACGGACAACCTGGCAAGGTTTTTGCGCATGGCGGTGGATTATGCAAAACAAATCGGCTTTACGGGACAGTTTCTAATTGAGCCAAAGCCAAAAGAGCCCACAAAGCACCAATATGACTTTGATGCCGCAACGGTAATCGGCTTTTTAAAAACATACGGCCTTGATAAACACTTTAAGCTGAATATCGAGGCAAACCATGCAACATTAGCGGGACATACATTCCAGCACGAGCTTGCTTTGGCAAGGGTTAACGAAATGTTCGGAAGCATTGACGCCAACCAGGGCGATATGCTTCTGGGGTGGGATACGGACCAGTTCCCCACAAATATTTACGACACAACCCTTGCAATGTACGAAACACTTAAGGCAGGCGGATTTACAACCGGCGGTCTTAATTTCGACGCTAAAGTAAGGCGTGGCTCTTTTGAGCCGATTGATTTGGTATATGCCCATATTTCGGGAATGGACGCCTTTGCAAAAGGATTTAAAACAGCTTACAAGATGCTCTCGGACGGAAAATTTGAAAAGTTTGTGGCCGAAAGATATGCAAGCTATCGCACGGGGATTGGAAAGAAAATTGTTGAAGGAAGGGCAAACTTTGACACTCTTTCCAAATATGCCCTTGAAAATGACCATATTAAAAATGCTTCCGGCAGGCAGGAGGCATTAGAAGCCTTGCTTAACCAATATATTTTGAATAGTTAGCCTTGAAGATGCAAATTTTCGCAGAGAAAAAGCTGTGGCGATTTTTTAAAATTGCCACAGCTTTTTTTAAGTTTTTTGCAGGACAAAAACTAAGCAAGCTTTCCCCCATATGCTGCAAATGACACACATTTTGGGCTTGGGCAATAAAAAATGCCCCAAGCATAACTTATGCAGCGGTTAAACTTTGCCGCCTACACGGGTTTGTGCATTAATATAGATTTTTTAGCACTCACATTAAATTCGCGGGACTTAAGTTTTCTTAAAATCAAGCAACTTAGCACCTTAATTTAAATCATTAAGAATCCTAAGGTAATCCTTGAAAAACCAACACCGCCATGGTATAATTTTTATATTGAATTGTAAGAATAGCGCATATTACTGCTTTGAATTCGGATTTGCCGATTATATAAGTTATGGAGGTCAATTATAAACAATGAACAGTCAACAGCACAGCTTTCAGGGCCAATGGATAACCGCCGAGGAATTTTGCAATTTAAAGCCTGTCAATGTGTTTCACAGGCAGCTTGAGCCAATTGAAATAAACTCTTTGGCGCCAAAGAACAGCCATATACTATTTAGAAAAAAGTTTAAGGTTAAAAGCATTGAAAAAACCTATATCTTCATATCAGCAGACGATTACTATAAGCTATACATAAACGGGAAATTTGTCTGTCAAGGTCCTGCGCCCGGGTATCCTTTCCATTATTATTATAACAAAGTGGATATTTCGGATTATATCAAGGTTGGGCAAAATGTAATCGCTGTCCACACATATTACCAAGGCCTGATTAACCGTGTTTGGGTAAGTGGGGATGACAGGCACGGACTTATCCTTGATATAGTGCAGGATGGAAAAACAATCCTATCATCCGACGAAAGCTTTTTGTATGATTACCACAGCGGTTTTGAGGCAATCGGAAAATACGGCATAGATACTCAGTTTGCTCAAAAGTATATAAGCGGCACAAAACAGGAAAACTTTTTTGAAATGGATTATGACGACAGCCAATGGAAAAGGGCGAAAACAAAGAGGTATGTTGACTACGAATTATTTGAGCAGCCAACTAAAATGCTCGTTTTTGAGGATATAAAGCCTTTTTTAACTTGGGACGAGAAAGGCGTTACAGCTGATTTTGGCGCAATATATGTAGGATACCTATGTGCGCAAGCCGAAGGGGAAAAAGGACAAACAATTGAATTGTTGTTTGGTCAGGAGCTAAACGACGATGGCAGCGTTCGATGGAAATTACGGGCTAATTGCGATTATAGGGAACTCTGGCAGCTTTCAGGGGGTAATGATGCTCTAAACGAGTACGATTATAAAACTTTTAGGTATGCAAGGCTGAACATACCGCCGGGATGCAAGGTTAAAAACATTTATCTAAAAGCGAGGCACTATCCCTTCGAGCTGAAGGTATGGCCAAATGTTGACGACCCGCAGCTTCTTAAAGTGTGGGATTTGTGCATACGCTCCTTAAAATACGGAGCGCAGGAAGTTATCATGGACTGCATGGAACGCGAAAAAGGCAATTATTTAGGTGATGGGTGTTATACCGCCTTGGCGTATGCAATTGTTACAAAGGATGCATCGCCTTTGAAAAAACTTTTTGATGACAGCCTGCGCAGCAGTTTTATAAATAAGGGTCTTATGACCTGTGCAGCCTGCTCTTTTATGCAGGAAATTGCAGAGTATCCGCTTATGATGTTCTATTCCATGTACTCATACTATAAGTTGACAGGGGATAAGGAATATCTTGCGGAAAAATATGACCAGCTATGCGAAGTACTTGACTATTATAAAGAAAACTATATGCAGGAAAACGGCCTTTTGTCAAAACTTGATAAATGGTGCGTGGTTGAATGGCCGAAAGAATACCGTGACGGTTATGACGCACAGCTGATTGAAGGAAAAGT
>JAQVDK010000016.1 GCA_028697835.1 Eubacteriales bacterium
ATATTAGAAGTTGCTCAATTATTTATCTCCATCGTCACTTGGGTATTATGAAATGATGAGTGCTACAACCAAACCATTTTCGTTGCAATATTTTCACAAAAGGCACTATCGTGTTCAACAAATAAAATTGTAGGCTTAAATTCAAGCAGCAATTCCTCTATTTGCATACGGGAGATGACATCAATAAAATTCAGCGGTTCGTCCCAAATATGCAAGTGTGCTTTTTCGCAAAGGCTTTTTGCAATTAAAACTTTTTTCTTTTGCCCGCCGCTAAAATCACAGATGTCCTTGTCAAACTGCTCACGCGAAAAATCAAGCTTTCTTAAAATTGCTTTAAATAAGCTCTCGTCAATGTCATTTTCCCTTGCAAAGCCCGATAGGTTGCCGCTTAAAAATGAAGTATCTTGGGATACATATGAGATGATTAAACCACTTCCGATTTGGACATCTCCGCTACATGAGATTTTTTCACCACATATCAGTTTGATAATGCTTGACTTGCCGGAACCGTTTTTGCCTTGCAAGGCAATTCTGTCGCCATTTTCAATGGAGAAGGAAACATTTTGACAGACAGTATTTTCGCCATAAGAGATGGAAACATTACGAAGATATACAAGCTGCCTTGCATGAAACTTAAGCTGACTGATTTTAAGGTTTTCTGCAGTTTCAATATTTTTAAGGAGCTTTGATTTTTCCTGTACTGCCTTTTGCCTGCGTGTCTCCAACACCTTGGAGCGTTTCATCATTTTTGCGGCTTTATGTCCTACATATCCTCTGTCCGGCTTAATTCCTGAGTTTTTTGTAGCATACTTTGTTTTCTCAATCTTGTGTGACCATGCTTGCTTTTCTTTTGCGGTTTTTTCCAAACGCTTTATTTCGCTTTTAAACTTCCTGTTTTTTGTAAGTTCAAATCTGTCTTGACGCTCTTTATTGGCAAACCATGATGAAAAATTGCCTTGTACCACCTCGATGTTTGCTTTGTTTATAGCTAAAACATGGTCTATACAACCATCTAAAAAGTTTCGGTCATGAGATACCAGTATAAAGCCTTTTTTACTGTTTAGATACTTTGCAACAAGCTCCCTACCTCGCATATCAAGATGGTTTGTAGGCTCATCAATTAGAAGAAAGTTGTTTTCTTTCAAAAACAATGTGGCCAGCAACACCTTAGTCTGCTCACCGTTTGATAGGGTTTTGAAAGGGCGATATAAAACAGACTCATCAATTTCCAAAAGAGAAAACTCGCGCAAAAGCTTCCAATAAACATATTCGGGATAGACTTCTTCAATTACACTTAAGGTGTAAAGGGTATCATCTTCTACAACAAACGGAAAGTAGGTAAAATGGGTTGAATGAGATATTGTTCCCTGATAATCATACCTGCCAAGCAGAAGATTTAAAAACGTTGTTTTACCTCTGCCGTTTCTTCCTATAAACCCCAGCTTCCAATCAGTATCGATTTGAAAGCTTACATTTTCAAAAATATTGTCATAGCTGCCTTCATAGGCAAACGTAAGGTTGAAAATAGCTATTTGTGACATTAATTTTTCCTCCTGCAATAAAAATTGGTTGCAAGAAAGTTTCCTCTTGCAACCAACAAAATGCAGCAAAGAAATGCCATAAAAATATAGCAATCCTTATATTGGTCTTTAAAGAATGTGAACTTTCTTGCATACAGGCATAACAAACAAGCGGTATCTAAACCGTTTTTTACGTGTTTTTTGTTATGCATTAAATATTAGCAAGAAAAATTCTTCATTCTTTCATCTCCAATCCTTAAATTTACTTTTATTTTAACATATTATGAGCATTTTTTCAATATTTATTATCTAATAATGTTTATTACATCCTTGCGTGGGTCAGCGGGCTTTGGCTCCTCCGCCGCATAACCCATAACAACCGAGCCGTACACATCATGAGTTTTGGGAATATCCAGGTCATTTAAAAGCTCTCTGATTAGGGGCAAATGGGTAAGACCCGGCAGTTGGTTTAACCAGCAGGAACCTATCCCAAGGGAATGAGCCGCCAGCATCATATTTCCAATGGCTAAGGCACAGTCGGCCATTGAATTTTGGTTGTCTTTCAAATTTGAAACAATAATATATGTGGGTGCATGATATAAAAATTCAGCACTTTCATCTTGCGCTTTTTCAATCAAGCTTACCACATAAGGGTGAGTTTCTTCTACAATGGGGATGGATAAAAGTGCTTGGCGTATAGCCTCGTTGACTTTTTTGAGCGTTTGTGGATTTTGTATGGCGGTAAACTTCCAGCTTTGCATTCCCATTCCGCTTGGTGCATAGCTTCCGGCCATGAGGATTGTGCTTAAATCTTCCTCGGATATTTGGTTTTCTTTAAACTTTCGTACACTTCTTCTCGTCAACATATTTTCAATGATACTATTCATCACAGGTCTCCTTTTTATATAACTTTCTGTTCGTTAGCCTAATCAATAAATCGGAATTTATTAACCTTTATAAGAATTTCTCATCTATTTATTTATCTTATGAGCGGTAATAACGGTATAACTATATGCATTAACTGTTATTTCGTAATCATCTATGTCAATATACCAGTTCTTACCTTTTCTAACTATAACAGCATTGGAACTTAGTATTTTGTCGTTACACCAACTCACTATATCATCCTCATCTAAAGAAAGATTCTTTTTAATTCGTTCAACTCCCAATTCGGTTGTATGTAACTTATCTAAGTTTTGTATTAATTCACATTTATTATCATTGGTTTTTATCACCATGTATTCTCCCTCATAAATTCCTATTTATCAACGGGGTTACTCCATATACATTTCAAGACGATTGCCAAGGTAATCATCTTGATTTTTCTTCTTTCATTATAGTTCTTTCATCATCATCCCATGTTGATTACACGCAAAATATAGCTTACCACGATTAAATTTGGGAAGGCGCACTTCGCTTGATTGCTCCGGGTAAAGCTTTATAAGCATAACACGGTCATATGCTACATATGCGACAAAGCTTATATAGTGCTCTTTACTCATCTCATGTGAAAAAGTAATGTAATAATCGTTTTCAACCGTTTCAATATTTATATCATATTCTTCGTTATTTTGCAGTTCTAAACTAATTAACTTGCGTCCGCAACAAGCTACGTCTGCTTCTGACGTTGCTGTAATAACATTCCCGCAAGTCGGGCACATATAAAATTTAATCTTTTTCATATTTCCACCATCCGTATTGTTAGATTCCAAATCACCTGATAATATTTTTTCAATGTGTACGTTAAATATTTGTGACAGCTCACCAAGAAGGGATACATCTGGACATCCAAGCCCCCGTTCCCATTTGGAAATGGTTTTATCACTGATATTCATAATATCTGCAAGCTGTTTTTGCGTCAGGTTTTTTTCTTTGCGCAGCTTAAAAATCAAACTGCCTACCTTATTGCAATCCACGCTATCACCTCTACATCTATTTTAATGGTATCTTATTTAAAAAACAATAAACGTTCCGTAGAGTTAACACAAAAACATCAAAGAAGTCCGTAATTAATTTTTTCATTCTTCCGTACTTCAAATCCCTATTTATCACCCACGTCCATCTCCATAAGAGAAGAAGCATATCCTAAAAACCTTGGTGAACGTGTGTCGATATCCTCCCCGGTTACGCCTTTGTATAAATCAATATCACAAGTTATACTTCTTATAACTTTATGCTCAGCTTCATTTAACTTATCGTCTGTACTTGTACTTATAGTGCATTGCCCTGTTTTTTCCTCCGTATTAATTTGAAACACTGCCTTTTTACCGTTTTCAAACATATAATCAAATTGATAAGAGGAAACAACAAGTCCAAGCTTTTCAATGGGATATTTTCTTGCTTCTTCAAACCGCTCTTTATTGTTTTTGTGCCATTTTAAAAACTCTGCTCTTTTTGGAGGCTTATCTCCCATTTGTATTTGAGGAGTATGTAACACCTTGGGATAAAAGCTTAAATTAAGATTGATTTTAAAGCTTTCAAGTTGGGGCTTGCTCATCTGAACTTCTTTAGCATTATATTTTTCGACAATATATTCTTTAAGCTGCGCAATCGTTTTATAACAAGGCTTTATTTTCTTTGAAATTTCGTCCAATTTATCGTAAAAGACATTGTTTTTATCGCAAAAAACTATTCCAAAGGCGGCATCGTCCTTCGATTTAACACGATACTTTAATCTATAGTATCGCCCTTTTATCCAATTTATTAATTTACCCACCTTACCTCACCGCCTTATTCAATTATATCTCTAAGACGATTTAAAAAAGCTTCTTCGCCAAATGTGTTTATCTTAAAAAACATCGCTTGGCTTCCGCCGGAAGTAATCGCTGAGATGTGAAGGTTATCTCCATTCCCGATAAGCGTTACATTTAGACTTACACGATTTTGCCCCATCATACTGTATCGCTCATAAACACGAACTGCACACCTTGTTTCACCAATGGAAAAATCACTTCCATCTTCATAACTGGCAGAGAAACTACCATGCAGTATTCCATCGTGTATTTTATTTAGAATTTGATTAAAATCACCTTTAAAAGTTTTTTCATACTTCGCCATACGCTACCTCACAATCTTAAATTCAATTATTTAATGTAATTTATGATGAAATTCGCTTGCGCTCATTATATCATAAATCTCTGATTTGCCGCCTTTGGCGCAATGTAATTTATGATGAAATTCGCTTGCGCTCATTATATCATAAATCTCTGATTTGCCGCCTTTGGCGCAATGTAATTTATGATGAAATTCGCTTGCGCTCATTATATCATAATATTACCAATTACTCAATTACTTATTTATAATCCAACACTTTTAACTTAGCGCTATATTATTCTTTCCAAATTTAAAAACAGTTTACAAAAAGTGTTTTTACTGGTATAATATTCCCCAGAGGTGAAGAAATTGAAATTACTTACCCCTACCGACTATGTAGGCAGTATATACGATATTGATTTGAATAATCTTAAAAAAATAGGAATAAAGGTTGTTGTGCTGGATATAGATAACACACTTGTGCCCACAAGCACAAAATCTCCTACGGAGCAGGTCAGCAGCTGGATTAAAAATGCGCAAAGCAAAGGCTTCGAGGTGGTTTTAGCGTCGAACAACTCACAAAATCGTGTGCAAACCTTCAACAAAGACTTAAATCTTTTTGCCATCCACCGTGCAGCAAAACCTCTAAAATACGGTTTTAAAAAAATTCGTGAAAAATATGGCGTATCCAACAGGGAAATATGTATGGTAGGAGACCAGCTTTTTACCGATATTTTAGGCGCCAATCTTTCGGGGATTATGTCCATTTTAGTAATGCCCCTCACCAAGGATGAGGGGGCGGGAATTAAGTTTAAAAGGCTTATTGAAAATATCGCGGTTAGAAAATATAAAAAAGAAACTTATTGCCTTATTGGAAACCCTGTTTTGCATAGCAAATCAGCTGTTTTGCACAATACTGTCTATAATTTTTACAACATGCCGGCAAGGTATCTGCTTTGTCATACGGAAAAGGAAAATCTTAAACAAACCGTTGAAAAATTCATAAATACAGGTGTAAAGGGATTTAACATTACAGTTCCTTTTAAAACAGACATAATACCGCATTTGGACTGGATTTCTGAGGACGCAAAAAAAATCGGCTCGGTTAATACGGTAAAGATTATAAACAAAAAATGCTATGGTTACAATACCGATGGCGACGGATTTATTATGCAGTTAAAGTCGGATGGCACCACTGTAAAAGACAGCAGAATTAAAATTGTAGGTGCAGGCGGCTCTACAATGTCAATTGTTTATGCGCTGGTCAAGGAAGGGGCAAAAAATATTATAATTTATAACAGGACTATTGAAAAAGCCAAGCAGATTGCTGAAAATTATTCCAATGTGGCAGCCCTTCCTCTTGACGAATTTAGTGCAATGGATTGCGAAATACTAATTAACACAACCTCTGTGGGGCTTTTCCCTGATGTGGACAGCTCTCCTGTTGAAAGCCTGGACGGGATTTCAAAAGATACGGCCGTTTATGACATTATTTACAGCCCGCCGGAGACAAAGTTTATGAAGATGGCAAGGAAGGCCGGCTGCAAGGCATACAACGGCAGCAAGCTTTTAATATATCAAGGGTTGATTGCCGACGAAATTTGGTTTGAAAGGTCAATTATAAACAAGGTTTTAGTGGAAAAAATAAGCAATAAATTGATAGGCGGAAATGAAAATGAATAATATGGTTAGGTTTGGCAGCGCAGGAAATCCGGAAAGCTTTTACGAGCAAGGCGGAACATCCTCGCTTAAGATGCCAAAGTGGCTTTTTAATATGGGGCTTGATGCGTACGAATACCAATGCGGCAGAGGGGTTAGAATATCCAAAGACAGCGCCGAAAAGCTGAAAAGCGAGGCAAAAAAATACAATGTTGCGCTAAGCCTTCACGCTCCTTATTTTGTAAACATATCAAGCACAGAAGAAGAAAAAATAGAAAGAACCATAGGGTACATTATGCAGGCAGTTAGGGCAGCGGCCAACATGGACGCAAGGCGGGTGGTTGTCCATATGGGCTCTGCGATAGATATTACAAGAAAGGCTGCCTTGGATATTTCCAAGCAAACCATCTATAAGATTTTAAAAATGATGGATGAGGAAAACTTGGGACATATTCATATTTGCCCCGAAACTATGGGGAAAATAAACCAAATGGGTACATTAGACGAGGTTTTGGAGCTTTGCAAGCTTGACGAGCGGCTTATTCCAACAATTGACTTTGGCCATTTAAACTCAAGGGGGCAAGGGCATTTAAAAACATCCGAGGATTTTGAGCAAATAATAGACCGCATTATCAAGGTGTTAGGCGAGGGAAGGGGACGCAGTTTTCATTGTCATTTCAGTAAAATCGCTTACACAAAGGGCGGCGAGAAAAAGCACCTCACCTTTGATGACGACGAATTCGGACCGGAGTTTGCGCCCCTTGCAAAGGTAATTGCAAAACGTGGTTTAACCCCTGTGATTATATGCGAATCTGCCGGAACTCAAGCAGAGGACGCACTTCAAATGAAAAAAATATATGAGGGGGAGTTGGCATGAAAATTATTGTAATACATGGCCCTAATTTAAATATGCTGGGTACAAGGGAGCCGCATATATACGGAAGCGAAACCTTGGAGGATATTAACGAAAAAATCAGAAAATATGCCAAAAGCCTTTCTGTGGAAGCGGACTTTTTTCAATCCAACTGCGAAGGCGAAATTATCAGCAAGATTCAAGGCTGCCAGGATAAATACGATGCCGCAATTATAAACGCAGGCGCATACACCCACTACAGCTATGCGATAAGGGATGCAATAGCGGCTGTTTCGATTCCTTTTGTCGAGGTCCATATGTCAAACGTTTATGCAAGGGAAGATTTCAGGCACAAGTCCGTTATCTCTCCCGTATGCAAAGGTATGGTATGTGGTTTTGGCTCAAACAGTTATTTGGCGGCAATCAGTGCTTTAACTTATAAGTAAGGAGAAAAAAGTTATGGTTATTTCAAAAATTCAAAAAGAGCTAAAACACCGAGAGCTGGACGCTGTATTGGTGTCGTCTTATGAAAACCGCCGATATTCTTGCGGTTTTACAGGCTCCGACGGCTTTGCTTTAATAACCCTGGATAATGCTTATTTATATGTGGATGGAAGATACAAAACGCAAGCTGGCCTTGAAACTAAAGGCATAGAAATAATTGAATATAAATCAAAGTCCTACGAGATTTTGCAAAAGCATTATCTTGAAAATCTTGCCATAGAAGATAAAAAACTGTCTTATTTTGATTACAAGCGTTTAAAAGAGGCACTGCCAAATGCGCAAATTCACAGCGGCTCGGATATATTTGAAAATCTTCGCATTATTAAAAATGCGGATGAAATTGAAAATATTAAAAAGGCCGCTGAAATTGCAGACTTAGCCTTTGGTCATATACTGGATTTTATAGAAGTTGGCATGACGGAAAAGGAAATTGCCTTGGAGTTGGAGCATTTCATGCTTCAAAATGGTGCCCAGGGCGTATCTTTTAGCACAATAGTTGCTTGCAGCGAAAGAAGCGCCTTGCCCCATGCACAGCCGACGGACACAAAGGTGCAACGAGGTGATATGCTTTTAATGGATTTCGGCTGCAGATACAACGGCTATTGCTCTGACATTACACGGACCGTTGCCGTAGGCAGTGCAACCGAAAAGCAAATCCGGATATATGACATTGTTTTATCTGCTCAAAAATCGGCTTTGGAAAAAATTAAAGGCGGTGCAAGCACGTTGGAGGTTGACGGGGCCGCCCGTGAATTAATTAAAGATGCAGGCTTTGGCGATAAATTCATACATTCCTTGGGACATGGAGTGGGGCTTGATATACATGAGCTTCCTACAGTTTCCTCGCTGAAGGAAAAAATCTTAAAGCCGGGCTTTTGCATAACCGTTGAGCCGGGCATTTATTTAGAAGGTGAATTTGGGGTCAGGATTGAAGATTTGGTTGTTGTAACAGAGGATGGGTATATAAATTTGGTCAGCTCACCAAAAGAATTAATCGTAATATAAATATTTTTTAAAATTTTTCTTGATATTTTTCAAATTATAGTATAAAATGTATGAGACATGCAGAAATTTTTTTATAATGGGGGTATTTCCAATGATATCAGCAGGAGATTTTAGAAATGGTCTTACATTTGAATATGAAGGAAACGTGTATCAGGTAATTGAATTTCAACATGTTAAGCCAGGTAAGGGTGCGGCTTTCGTCAGAACAAAGCTAAGGGACATTATAAACGGTACAATAGTTGAAAAAACTTTTAGGCCTACCGACAAAATGCCAAGGGCTCATATTGAGCGAAAGGACATGGAATACTCATATAATGATGGCGACCTTTACTATTTCATGGACCAGGAAACCTTTGAGCTTATCCCGATTGAAAAAAGCTTGATTGGAGATTCTTTAAAATATATTAAAGAAAATGATGCTGTAAGGATATTAATCTATAAAGGCAGCGTTTTTGGCATAGAGCCGCCTAACTTTGTCGAGCTTAAGATTATCGAAACCGAGCCCGGCTTCAAAGGCGACACCGCTCAAGGCGCCACAAAGCCGGCTACCCTGGAAACAGGTGCAACTATCCACGTTCCCTTGTTTATTAACGAGGGGGATGTAATTCGTATTGATACAAGAACAGGCGAGTATATGGAACGTGCTTGATTTACTAATTAAAGTTTAAGGAGGACATTATCATGTCAATAATATCAGAAAAAGTATCATATTTGCGAGGCCTTGCGGATGGGCTTAAAATTAGCGAAGAAAGCAATGAGGGCAAGCTTTTGCTTGAAATTCTCAATGTGCTTGGCGAAATTGCCGACGATATTGAATATATCGAGGATTCTCAAGACGAACTGTTTGACCGTGTTTATGATTTGGAAGATGAAATATATGGAGAATACGGCGAATATTTTGACGATGATTACGAATTTTTAGATGATGATGAGGATTTTTCAATTAAATGCCCAAATTGTCAAAAAGAATTTGTTGTCAGTATGATTGATTTGGACGATGAGGGCGGCATCGTTTGCCCCAATTGTCACGAAACTATGGAATTTGAATTTGGCTGCTCCTGTGATAACGATGATTGTGACGGTTGCTAAGCTTGCAAAGGAAAGATAGAATGTCTTATTTAATTGCCTTGATTGTGGTTTTATTGGACCAATATACAAAAGCATTGGCAATTTCAAAGCTAAGGGCGGGTACGGTGCCTGTTTTGAAAGATGTTTTTCACTTCACTTATGTGGAAAACACAGGCGCTGCCTTTGGCATGTTTAAAAACGCCAATACTTTTTTTATGATTGTAATACCCGTAATTATCGCCGGAATTGTTGCTGCGCTTTTTAAACTAAAGCCCAAAAGCAAGCTTGTAAAGATAAGCGCCGGAATGATAATCGGCGGTGCTTTGGGCAATTTAATCGACAGAATATTGCATAGCTTTGTTGTGGATTTTTTGGATTTTAGGCTAATAAACTTTCCTGTGTTCAATCTGGCGGACAGCTTTATTGTGATTGGTGCAATATTAATTTGCGTTTATGTTATATTTTTTGAAAACAAAGAGGAAATAAAGGATGCGCAGGCTTGATTTTCTATCCGAAGCAAATGTCAGGCTCGACAGGTTTATTGCAGGCAAAGCAAGTGATATTTCTCGCTCACAGATTAAAAAGCTTATAGAAGAAGGACATGTGCTTGTAGATGGCAACAAGGCAAAGCCGAGCCTTTTGCTTAAAGAAAACCAAAATATAAGGGTTTTTATTCCGGAAGATGAGCCCGATGTCATTGCCGCAGAGGAGATTCCACTTGACATTTTGTATGAGGATAAAGACATTATTGTTATAAACAAGCCGCAGGGTATGGTAGTCCACCCCGCTGCAGGGAACCTGCGCGGCACCCTTGTTAACGCACTTCTTAGCCATTCAAGTTCTTTGTCGCAAATAAACGGCGAGATAAGAGCGGGCATTGTCCATAGAATTGACAAGGATACAAGCGGGCTTTTGCTGGTTGCCAAAAATGACCAATCCCATATTGGTCTGGCGGCTCAAATAAAAGAACATCTTGTAACTCGAAGATATATTACAATTGTCCATGGAAATGTAAAAGAGGACAGCGGCACGATAAACAAGCCTATTGGCAGACATCCCGTTGACAGGAAAAAGATGTGCGTTACCGAAAACAATTCACGCCATGCCATCACTCACTACAAGGTTTTGCAGCGCTTTGGACGATATACTTATTTGGAATGTACTCTTGAAACCGGCAGAACTCACCAGATTAGGGTTCATATGTCAAGTATGGGTTTTCCTATACTTGGTGATAGAGTATATGGTGTAAAAAAAGAAAAGTTTAATCTTGATGGACAAATGCTTCATGCCATTGCTTTGGGTTTTACACACCCGATAACAGGAGAAAAAATGTTTTTTGAAACACCTGTTCCGAAGCGTTTTGAACAAATCTTAAATTTTTTAAGAAATGTATAGACAAATTCATAAATATAAGTTATAATTAATGAAAATCGACCTTTAAATTAGTCCTGTGAGGCTGATAAGGTGAAACAATATTATAGGGATATTTGTATATTTTTATAAGATTTTCAATCCTTGTCTGCCCTTGCAGACAAGGATTTTTTATATTTTAAGAAAGGGAGTGCTGTTTTGTGAAGGTAAAAGCTACGGTTATGGACGAGCAAGCCATGGAGCGTGCGCTTACAAGGATTTCCTATGAAATTATTGAGCGAAACAAAGGTACCCATGACCTTGCAATTGTAGGCATTCAAAGGCGGGGCACAACTTTGGCAAAAAGAGTTGCCGAAAAAATCGAAAAGGTTGAAGGAAAGCCGGTCCCCTTGGGCATAGTTGACATAACTCTTTATCGTGACGACCTTTCCATGCTTTCAGAGCACCCTGTGATTAACGGCACCGACATTAGCTTTAGTGTGGAAGGGAAAATTGTGGTTTTGGTGGACGATGTGCTATACACCGGAAGGACCGCAAGGGCAGCCATGGATGCATTAATGGAGTTTGGAAGGCCCAAGGCGATACAGCTTGCGGTGTTAGTGGACAGAGGGCACAGAGAACTGCCAATAGCCGCAGATTTCAGAGGTAAAAACATTCCCACATCTAAAAGCGAATTGGTAAATGTCATGGTTGATGAATTTGACGGCGAAAACAAGGTGACAATCAGCGAGGGGGTAAACGCAGATGTTTGAAGATATGAAGGATTTGCTTGGAATTAAAGACTTACAAAAAAGCCATATTGAAAAAATCCTTGATACTGCAAAAACAATGAAGCATATCATATCCCAAAACAATAAAAAAACCGGACATCTGATTGGAAAATCCATTGTTACGCTGTTTTATGAAAACAGCACTCGGACAAGGCTTTCCTTCGAGCTTGCAGCAAAGTACATGAGCGGCTTTGCCTCTAATATATCCGTAAACGCAAGCAGCGTTAGCAAAGGCGAATCCCTTATAGACACTGCAAAAACCATTGATGCTATGGGCACGGATGTTGTTATATTGCGCCATAGCAGGTCGGGGACTCCTCACCTTATTGCGAAAAACATTAACGCCTCCGTTATCAATGCGGGCGACGGTATGAACGAACACCCAACTCAGGCGCTCCTTGATATGTTTACCATGCGGGAAAAAAAGGGAAGGATTGAAGGGCTTAAGGTTGCCATTGTGGGAGATGTTTTGCACAGCCGCGTTGCACGAAGCAACATTTGGGGGCTTACCAAGCTTGGAGCGGAAGTTTCCATTGGTGCGCCATCAACCCTTTTACCGGCAGATTTACAAAAAACGGGGGTAAAGGTTTATAACAGCATTCACGAAGCGGTTGTTGACGCCGATGTGGTTATGGGGCTTAGAATTCAACAGGAAAGGCAAAAAAGGGGGCTTTTCCCGTCCGTTATAGAATATGCAAGATTTTTCGGTATAGATGAAAGACGCCTTAGCCTTGCAAAGCCCGATGCCTTGCTTTTGCACCCCGGTCCTGTAAACAGGGGAGTCGAGCTTTCAAGCAGTGTTTTGGAAAGCGAAAAATCCTTTGTAAACGAGCAGGTAACCAACGGTGTTGCCATAAGAATGGCTATTTTATACCTTTATACCAGGAAGGGGAATGAAATATGAACGCACTTATTAAAAATGGACGAATAATTGACCCTAAAAACAACATTAATGATACTTTGGATATTTACATATATGAAGGAATTATTGAGGATATAGGCAAAAACCTTGATTACAGCGGTGTGGATGTTGAGGAAATTGACGCAAAAGGCAAAATTATAGCGCCGGGGCTTGTTGACATGCATTGCCATCTGCGCGAGCCCGGATTTGAATACAAAGAAGATATAGAATCAGGCACAAAAAGTGCTGCAAAGGGTGGCTTTACTTCCGTTGCATGTATGCCCAACACCAACCCTGTTGTTGATAATGTTTCCGTAGTGGAGTACATAAAAAAACGTGCCGAAAGCGTAGGGTATGTTAATGTGTTCCCCATTGGCGCAATTACAAAAGGTTTAATGGGCGAGGAGCTGGCGGAAATAGGAACCTTAAAGTTTGCGGGCGTGGTTGCCGTATCTGACGATGGGAATCCTGTTTCAAACACTGCCCTTATGCGCCATGCGTTGGAATATGCTCAAACCTTTGATACTCCCGTCATTTCCCATTGCGAAGTTAAGGAAATTGCCGACGGCTCTATGAACGAAGGCTATGTTTCCACTATGCTGGGGCTTAGAGGAATCAGCCGTGCAGCAGAGGAAATTAACATCGCAAGGGATATTATTTTGGCAAAAACCACAAATACGTCAGTACACATTGCCCATGTTTCCACAAAAGGTGCAGTGGAGCTTATCCGGCAGGCAAAGGCTGAAGGTGTAAAGGTAACCTGCGAAACCTGCCCCCATTATTTCAGCTTAACGGAAGAAGCTGTCATAGGCTATAACACCAATGCCAAAATGAATCCGCCGCTTAGAACGCAAAGCGATGTGGAGGCGATAATCCAAGGTCTTGCAGATGGAACAATAGATGCCATAGCAACCGACCATGCACCTCACCATATTGACGAGAAAAACTGTGAATTTGAGTTGGCGTTAAACGGAATTGTGGGCTTTGAAACCGCCTTGTCGCTGGGCATAACCTATCTTGTAAAGCAAAACCACTTGACACTTGAAAAGCTGATTGCCAAAATGACCTGTGTTCCCTCGGATATATTGGGAATTAACAAGGGAACCCTTTCCATAGGTAAGCCGGCAGACCTTATAATTATTGACGAGGATAAAGAATATACTGTTGATGTAAATAAGTTTTATTCCAAAAGTAAAAACTCACCGTTTGACGGATATAAGCTTTTTGGAACGGTGGAATACACAATGGTAGGCGGAAGGTTTGTTGTAAGAGAAGGCATTTTAATATAAGGGGGATTGGATATGTCTATTGACAAGCTAATTGAGTGCATTAAGGAAAAAGAAAACCCGACTGTTGCAGGTCTTGACCCTAAACTCGACTATATACCAAGCTTTATAATTAAAGAAACCTTTGACAAATACGGGAAAAACCTTAAAGGCGCAGCAGAGGCGATTTGGACCTTTAACAAAGAATTGATAGACAGGCTCTGTGATATTGTGCCTGCAATAAAGCCACAGTCTGCATATTATGAGATGTACGGCTGGGAAGGCGTTCGTGTTTTGGAGCAGACCATATCTTATGCCAAAGCAAAAGGGTTATACGTTATAGCAGACGTTAAAAGAAACGACATAGGCTCAACAGCCGAGGCCTATGCCAAGGCCTATCTTGGAGAAACGAAGATAGAAGATGAAATCTTCCAAAGGGCATTTGATGCCGACAGTGCAACGGTAAATGCTTATTTGGGAATTGATGGGATAGAGCCTTTTATAAAAGAAGGCAAGGGAATTTTTGTATTGGTTAAAACATCAAATCCCTCGTCCGGTCAGGTACAGGATATTATAGCTGACGGCGAGCCCATATACGAAAAAATGGCAAAGCTGGTAGATGACTGGGGCAAGGGCAATGTGGGAAAATACGGATACTCCAATGTGGGAGCGGTTGTCGGGGCAACTTATCCCGTTCAGCTTAAAAAGCTTAGAAAAATCATGCCAAAGGCATATTTTCTGGTTCCCGGATACGGTGCCCAGGGCGGCAAGGCGGAAGATGTTGCAAAGGCGTTTAATCAAGATGGCTTGGGCGCAATTATAAACGCTTCCCGCTCCATTATGTGCGCTTATAAAAATACTGGAGCAAATGAGGAGGACTTTGCAAAAGCCGCAAGGCAGGAGGCTATCAATATGAGGGATGAAATAAGGAGGCATATACAATGAAAGCATACCTTGCACTGGAAGACGGGAGTGTTTTTGAAGGAAACAGCGTCGGTGCTAAAGGGACAGCCTTTGGTGAAATAGTATTCAACACATCAATGACAGGCTATCAGGAAATGTTTACCGACCCTTCCAACTTCGGGCATATTATAAATATGACCTATCCCCTTATAGGAAATTACGGCGTTAATGAAGAAGACAACGAGTCAAGCAAGGTTTGGGCAAGCGGTCTTGTGGCTCGTGAAATTTGCAAAACTCCTTCAAACTGGAGAATGACACAGACTCTGACGGAGTTTTTAATAAAAAATAATGTGGTTGCCATAGAAGGTGTTGACACTCGGGAAATTACCGATGTTATTCGGGAAAAAGGCTCAATGGGCGCTGTTATAACCACAGACAAGGATTTTAAAATAGAAAACTATATCGACAAAATAAAATCTTATATGACAAAAGACGCAGTATCCGACGTTACATGCAAAGAAAAATATACAATTGAAAACAAAAACGCCAAATACAAAGTGGCAGTTTTTGATTTAGGCTTGCGGCGCAGCATGTTAAAAAGGCTTGTTGATGCAGGCTGCACAGTTACCGTTTTCCCTGCAACAACATCTGCTGATGAAATAATCGCAGGAGGGTTTGACGGCTTGGTTATTTCAAACGGACCCCACAATTCGAATGATTATGCTAAAATAACTGAAAATTTAAAATCTATTCAACAAACAAAGCTCCCAATACTTGGAATAGGCTTGGGGCATAACCTTCTTGCCCTTGCAAACGGGCTTAAAATCGAAAAAATGAAACATGGTCACAGAGGCGCAAACTATCCTGTTGTTGATATAAAAAGGCAAAGAACATATATTACATCTCAAAACCATGGCTTTGTGGTAAGCTTGGAGCAAGCTGATGCTGAAAGCTTTGAAATTACGCACAAAAACCTAAACGACAACACCATTGAAGGCATATGTTATAAAAATTATCCTGTGTTTTCAGTTCAGTTTGAGCCGGGCTCGTCCGAAGAGCCTTTTGACAGCGGATATTTGTTTTCGGACTTTAAAGCTTGCATGGAGGTGAGGAAAAATGCCTAAGAACCCCTCGATTAAAAAGGTTATGGTCATAGGCTCAGGTCCTATTATTATCGGACAGGCAGCCGAATTTGACTATGCAGGGACCCAAGCCTGCAGGGCGCTAAAAGAAGAAGGTCTTGAGGTTGTTTTGGTAAACTCCAACCCTGCAACCATCATGACGGACAAGGATATTGCCGACAGAGTATATATAGAGCCCCTAACAACGGAATTTTTAAAGGAAATTATTTCCAGGGAAATGCCTGACAGCATTTTGCCAACCTTGGGGGGGCAAACAGGGCTTAATTTGGCAACAGAGCTTTCCGATTCGGGATTTTTAGACAAACATAGCGTTCGCCTTTTGGGAACAAAAGTTGAAACGATAAAAATGGCGGAGGATAGGCAGCAGTTTAAAGATAAAATGCTTGAAATAGGCGAGCCTTGCATTGCCAGTAAGGTTGTGGAAAATTATCAGGACGCACTGGAATTTGCCAGGGAGATAGGCTTTCCGGTAATTGTACGCCCTGCATTTACATTGGGCGGCACAGGGGGCGGCATTGCATACAGCGAAAAAGACCTTGAAGAGATTGCTCCAAACGGGCTTCGTCTTTCAAGGGTTCATCAAATTCTTATTGAAAAATGCATTGCAGGCTGGAAGGAGATAGAATTTGAGGTTATTCGAGACAGCAAAGGCAATGCAATAACCGTATGCTCCATGGAAAATATAGACCCTGTTGGAGTTCACACGGGAGACAGCATTGTTGTTGCCCCGGTCCAAACCCTTACGGACAAAGAATATCAAATGCTGCGGGCGGCTTCTTTAAACATTATTTCTTCCCTGGGAATAGAAGGCGGCTGTAATGTTCAGTTTGCTTTAAATCCCAAAAGCTATGAATATGCGGTGATAGAGGTAAACCCCAGAGTTAGCCGCTCGTCGGCCCTTGCTTCAAAAGCGACGGGGTATCCAATAGCCAAGGTTACCGCAAAAATTGCCATAGGCTATGGACTTGATGAGATAATAAACGCGATAACCGGTCATACCTATGCTTGCTTTGAGCCTGTAATCGACTATGTGGTTGTCAAGTTTCCAAAATGGCCTTTTGACAAATTTGTAAGAGCAAAAAGGCTTTTAGGAACTCAAATGAAGGCAACGGGCGAGGTTATGGCAATTGAAAATTCTATTGAGGCGGCTCTTATGAAGGCTGTTCGCTCGCTGGAGCTTGGAATATATAATTTAGAGCTTTCGCATCTTAAAAAGCTTTCCAAAAAAGAACTTCTGCAAAAATTGCATGTTATAGATGACGAAAGAATCTTTGTTGTTGCCGAAAGCATAAGAGAGGGCGTTTCAGTAGATAAAATACATGAAATTACTCAAATCGACAAGTTTTTTATAAACAAAATTAAAAACCTTGTGGATATGGAAGAAAGCCTTGCAACGGGGCTTGACAGAGAGAAATACATTAAAGCCAAAAAAATGGGCTTTACTGATGATGTGATAGAAAAAATAAGCGGCGATAAGATTGAAAAACCCATTCGTTCATCCTTTAAAACCGTTGACACCTGTGCCGGTGAACACAAGTCGGTAAGCTCCTACTATTATTCCACCTATGACAGCAAAACCGAACATGAAACAAAAACAGGCAATAAAAAGATATTGGTATTGGGCTCCGGTCCTATTAGGATAGGTCAGGGGATAGAGTTTGACTATTGCTCGGTTCACTGTGTTTGGGCATTGCAAGAGGAAGGTTATGAAACCATCATTGCCAACTGCAACCCGGAAACTGTCAGCACGGATTTTGACACGGCAGACAAGCTTTATTTCGACCCTCTTACACCGGAGGACGTGGAAAATATAGTAAATGCGGAAAAGCCGGACGGTGCAATTGTGCAGTTTGGCGGACAGACGGCAATCAAGCTAACAAAAACCATAAGCCGCCTTGGCGTCCCAATTTTGGGAACAGCGGAAAAAGATATAGATGCTGCCGAGGACAGGGAAAAATTCGATAAAATTCTTGAAGAATGTAAAATCCCAAGACCTGTTGGAAAAACCGTGTTCACCAAGGAAGAAGCGCTTGAGGCGGCAAAGGAGCTGGGATATCCTGTTTTGGTAAGGCCTTCATATGTTTTGGGGGGCCAGGGCATGGAGATTGCCTTCAATGACTATGACATTATTGAGTTTATGGAAATAATAAACCGAGTAAAGCAGGAGCATCCTATATTAATCGACAAATACCTTCTGGGCAAGGAAATAGAGGTGGATGCGATTTGCGACGGCGAGGATTTGCTTATTCCGGGCATTATGGAGCACTTGGAAAGGGCAGGTGTTCACAGTGGAGACAGCATTTCGGTTTATCCGCCGCAAAGGATAAAGAAAAATTTTCAAGATATAATTGTGGACTACACCAAAAGGCTTGCAAAAGCCCTTAATGTTGTAGGGCTTGTAAACATTCAGTTTGTGCTTTACGAAGATGAAGTATATGTAATAGAGGTAAACCCGCGTTCTTCAAGAACTGTTCCATACATAAGCAAAGTTACAGGTGTACCAATGGTAGATTTGGCTTTAAAATGCGTTCTTGGTAAGAAGCTAAAGGATTTGGGCTATGGCATAGGTCTTTATAAGGAAAGCGAATATAAGGCTGTAAAGGTTCCTGTCTTTTCATTTGAAAAGCTGCATGATGTGGATACCAGCTTGGGACCTGAAATGAAGTCCACAGGTGAGGTTTTGGGAATATCCAAAGACTTTGGAGAAGCACTATACAAAGGACTTATAGGAAGCGGACTTAATATACCTACGGAAAATGCAAATGTTTTGTTTACCGTTCGTGATTCCGACAAAGCGGAAGCAGTAGAAATTGCAAAACAGCTTTATGATTTAGGTTTTAGCATTTACGCAACCAAAAATACTGCCAAACGCTTTCAAAGAAACGGTATTCCGGCAAAGGTTGCTGCAAAAATAGGAACTGCCCAGCCGGATATTTTGGATATGCTTCAGGCACGCCAATTCGACCTTGTTATAAATACTCCCACAAAAGGCAGGCAGACAGAGCGTGACGGCTTTAAAATAAGGCGTAAAGCTGTAGAGCTTTCCATCCCGTGCTTGACGTCTTTGGATACTGCAGCCGCTGTTATAAACAGCGTTAGAAGGATGAGAAAAAATCATAAAAACAGCATAGTCAATATCACTGAAATTTGAGGTGTTTATAATGAAAAAGACACATATGTGCAAGCTTATTAGCAAGAAAACTCTTGCAGGTGATGTTATTGATATGAAAGTACAATTCCCCGAAGAATCGAAACCGGGGCAGTTTATTCATGTATCCTGCGGGGATGGTGTCCTGCTTCGCAGGCCCATCAGTATATGTGACGCCGGTGCTGATTGGCTGCGCTTTACATTTGCAGTAAGAGGCAAGGGTACCAAAAAGCTTGCACAGTATAACACTGGCGATTTTCTAAATATTCTGGGCCCCTTGGGAAATGGCTTTAGCATAGACAAAAAAGGAGATAAAACTCCCTTGGTAATAGGCGGGGGAATAGGCATTTTCCCGCTGCTGTACCTGTCTAAAAGCTTAGGAGCCAAAACAGAGGCGATTTTAGGCTTTAGGACTAAAGACTTGGTGATAATGGAGGATGAATTTAAAGGCACTTGTGCAAGGGTACATATTGCTACGGACGACGGAAGCTATGGGCATAAAGGCTTTGTTACAGATGTCTTGAAAGAAAGGCTTGCAAAGGGAGATATATCTTCAATTTATGCATGCGGTCCTTCTTCAATGATGGCGGCTGTTAAAAAAATAGCGGAAGACGAAAATATATACTGCCAGCTCTCTTTGGAAGAGCGGATGGGCTGTGGCATTGGCATTTGTGCTGTTTGCGTGTGCAAGTCTAAGGGAGAATATGTTAAAGTATGCCAAAACGGGCCTACCTTTGATAGCAAGGAGGTGGATTTTGATGATTAATCTTGAAGTGGATATAGCAGGTGTCAAGCTGAAAAACCCCATAATTACAGCGTCGGGCACCTTTGCAAACGGTCGTGAAATAAGCGAATATTACGACCTTTGCGAGCTTGGTGCGGTATGTGTAAAGGCTATAACCTTGGAGCCCAGAAGAGGCAACAAACCTCCGCGGATTGCAGAAACGCCATCCGGCATTTTAAACAGTGTAGGACTGCAAAATGCAGGACTTGCATATTTTATGAAGTATGAGATTCCGTTTTTAAGAAAGTATGACACAAAAATAATTGCAAATATCTCAGGCTGTACAATCGAAGAAAATTGTGAGATAGCAAAAAGGCTTGGAAACCTGGTTGACCTTATTGAGCTTAATGTGTCATGCCCGAATGTTAAGGAAGGCGGAGTTGCGTTTGGAACAAACCCCAAAATAACAAAAGAAATTACCAAACGGGTGAAGGAAAACTGCGCTGTACCCCTAATTGTAAAGCTTTCTCCAAATGTAACCGATATTAAGGAGATTGCAAAGGCCGCCGAGGAAGGCGGGGCAGATGCCTTGTCGCTTATAAACACTATATTGGGCATGCAAATAGATGTTAATACAAGGCGTCCAACCCTTGCAAACAACACAGGAGGTCTGTCCGGACCTGCTGTAAAACCTGTCGCGGTTAGAATGGCTTGGGAAGTTTCTTCCATTACGGACTTGCCAATTATCGGAATGGGTGGTATAATGTCAGGTGAAGATGTTGCCGAATTTATGCTTGCGGGTGCAACTGCGGTTGCGGTTGGAACAGCTAATTTGGTAAACCCCACAGCTTGTGTGGACATTAAAAAAGAATTTATAAATTATCTTGACGAAAATAATATAGATGATGTTCATGAAATTATTAAAGCTGTAAAAATTTTTTAAAGAGGTAATAATCATGACCAAAGTTATATTCGTACGCCACGGGGAAGCCGAGGGCAATATAGAGCGAAATTTTCACGGACATTATAATTCAAACCTTACCGAAAACGGAAGGGCGCAAATAAAACTTACAGCCAAAAGGCTTAAAGACGAAAAGATTGATGTCATTTATTCAAGTGACCTAAACAGAACATATGAAACAGCTTTGGCAATAGCCGAAGGAAGAAATCTGAGCATTGTAAAAAACGAAAAATTGCGGGAAATCAACGGGGGAAAGTGGGAAGATGTGCCATGGGACGAGCTTCCTTCATTGTTTCCCGAAAGCTATGATTATTGGCTTCGTGACCCACAAAAGCTTGTTATGCCCAGCGGAGAGTCCATGGTGGATTTTCAAAACCGAGTCCTCTCGGCCGTTTTGGATATTGTGAAACTTCACAAAAACAGCAACATCTTAATTGCTACACATGGCACCGTTATTAAGGTTTTACTATGCAAATACAAAAACAAAACTCTTTCCGACCTGCCAAATTTGGCGTGGCACGACAATGCTTCAATAACCATTGTCGAATTTGACGATGATTTTAACCCAAATGTGGTTTTGGAAGGTGACAACGAGCATTTGGGCGACCTTAGCACCATTGCAAAACAGTCTTGGTGGAGGAAAGAGCTGGTGGAAGGAAAAAGATAGAGACTTTAAGACGAAAGGATATGATTATTTGCTTACGGAAGAAAAAATTCTGGATATTCTAAAAAAAGCAGGTGTTCTTCTTAAAGGGCACTTTTTGCTCACTTCTGGCAAGCACAGTGACACATATTTGCAATGCGCAAAAATATTTCAAGATGCAAAGTACAGCGAACAGCTGTGCAGGGAGCTTGCTCAAAAATTCAAGGATGATAAAGTAGATGTAGTTGTAGGCCCTGCAATTGGCGCAATTATTATGTCGTACGAGGTTGGCAGACAGCTTGGCGTCAGAAACTTTTTTACCGAGCGTGACAGTGAAGGAAAAATGACTCTAAGGCGCAACTTTGAAATAAAAAAAGGTGAAAGGGTTTTAGTTGTTGAAGACGTGGTAACTACCGGCGGCAGCGTTAAAGAAGTTTTGCAGTTGCTTGAATCGTCCGGCGCTGATATCGTGGGAGTAGGAAGCATTGTTGACAGGACCGGCGGCAAAATTGATTTTGGTTATCCTTACAAATCAGTGCTTTCTGTTAATGTTTTAGCTTATGAAGCAGAAGAATGTCCGTTTTGTAAAAAAAATATTTCTATTATAAAGCCCGGAAGTAGAAAGTAAAAGGGTCGGTGCATCAAGATGGCAGAAGGACATAGGCAGAGAATGATTAACAAAGCGTTAAAGCATGGTATTGAAAGCTTTCAACCTCACGAGGTTTTGGAGTTGTATTTGTTTACGCTTCTTCCCAGGGTGGACACAAACCATATCGCTCATGCCCTGCTCCAAAAATTCGGCACTTTTGAAGGCGTATGCAATGCGCCATTAGAGGAGCTTATGAAAGTTAAAGGGATTGGGCGCAAAACCGCGCAGCAGATAAAGCTTTTTCCCTATTTTGTCAAAGCGTATCAGCTAAGCGCTCATGGCGATAAAATTTCCTTTAGAAGTATAAACGAAATAGGTGAATACTGTGTAAAGCTTTACACCGGGGTTGTAAATGAAATAATGTACGTTCTATGCCTTGACGCAAGCAATAAGCTTGTAAACCAGGTTTTGGTCGCAGAGGGTACTCCCAGCGAGGTATATGTGGAGCCAAGGCAGATTGTAGAGCATGTTATCCATACTACAACCTGTTCGGTTGTGCTTTGCCATAATCATCCCGGCGGAACGCTTATGCCATCACAAAATGACATCGAAACCAACAAACGTATAAAGGTAGCCCTTGAAGCCATAGGCATCAGGCTGCTTGACCATATTATTGTTGCCAAAGGCAATTATATTACCTTTAATAATCATAAATTCTAATTATAAACAACACACACTTACCTCCAGTAACATACAATGCTATTGGAGGTATTTTTATGTATTATTTAATATCATATAGCTCTATAACCTATGCAACAAGAATTAAAAACTTCTTCAAGTATGACGGGGATTATGTGGCAATGCTTCATACCCCAAGCCAAATTTCAAAAGGTGGATGTTCATACAGCATTAAAGTAAAACCTCATAAGGTAAAACAGGTTTTGGAAGTTTCAAAAAAGTGCGGATATAAAATCAAGGGAGTATATAAACAAATAGATGCCAACACTTACGAGGAGGTGGAGTATGATTTATCTTGACAATGCTGCCACCACCTTGATAAAGCCTTATTCCGTAAAGCGTGAATGTGCAAGATGTTTAAAGCATTATTGTGCAAACAGCGGAAGAGGAGGGCATCAAAAGTCGTTTTTTGCAAGTGAAAAGATATATGAGTGCAGGGAAAACCTTGCAACACTTTTTGGCGCATCAAATCCCATTCAAATTGTGTTTACTTTAAATACCACTCATGCCTTAAACATTGCAATTCAAGGAATTTTGACGCCAAGCTCCCATGCCATAATTTCCGGAATGGAGCACAATTCCGTTTTGCGCCCTGTTGTGCAAAGCGGTGCCCAGTATTCAATTGCCACGCCCGATGAAAACGGACAGGTCAGCGCAAAGGCTATAGAAAGCTTAATTCAAGACAACACAGCACTAATAGCCGTAACCCATGCATCAAATGTGGTGGGTACAATAAATCCTATTTTTGAAATTGGGCTTGTTGCAAAAAAATATAATATTCCTTTTTTGGTTGACGCTGCGCAAACAGCAGGCGTAATTCCTATTGACGTGGAAGAAGACAACATTTCCCTGTTGGCTTTTGCCGGACATAAAATGCTCTACGGTCCAACAGGTACAGGCGGGCTTTATATTTCGTCGGGTATTGAACTTAAGCCCCTGTTGACAGGAGGAACCGGCTCGCTTTCCGAAAGCGAATTTCAACCCGATTTCATGCCGGATAAATTTGAAAGCGGCACCATGAACATTTTAGGCATTTCAGGTCTAAATGAAGGCGTTAAATTTGTAACAAAGCTTACACTTTCGCAAATTCAAAAAGACGAAAACACTTTAGTGGAAAAACTGGTTGAAGGACTATCGAATATTCCAAAAGTAAGGGTATTAGGAAGCAAAAACAGAGTAGGAGTCGTGTCTTTTTCCGTTGAAGGAAGAGACAGTATAGAAATTGCAAACGAGTTGGACAGAAGATTCAATATTGCTTGCCGAGGGGGGCTGCACTGCGCCGCGCTTGCACATAAATCCCTGGGCACTATTGAGCATGGGCTTACGAGATTCAGTGTAAGTCACTTTACAACGGAAAACGAGATTGACAAGGCTATAGAAGCATTAAAGAAGATTGTATAAAAAACCACAAATAAATCCACGGCAGATAGCTGTGGATTTTTTGATATGTGAATATTTTATCACATTAGTGGTTTACAATGCTAAAGAATTGTGGTATAATGTGCGTAAGCAAATTTTATCATAATTGACGCAAAAGGAGATGTTTGTATGAGAAAATCAGTTTTTTTACTGATTGCATTGGCAGTTTTAATGGTATTTGTTTCGGCTTGCACATCGGATAACAAGAATGTTGCACGCAAATCAGACGATGCTATTCCACAAGTAAGCGAAGACACCTCATTTGAGGATATTAAAGCAAAAGGAAAGATTGTTATAGGACTTGACGATTCTTTCCCTCCCCTTGGATTTAGAAGCGAGGAAAACGAGATTGTAGGCTTCGACATTGACATGGCAAAAGAAGTCGGCAAGCTATGGGGAATCGAAGTTGAGTTTAAGCCCATTGTTTGGGATAATAAAGTTTTAGAGCTTAACAGCAAAAGCATCGACCTTATCTGGAACGGTTTTACAGTAACCCCTGAAAGGGAAGAGCAGGTTCTATTCACAAAACCATATTTGGAAAACAAGCAAATCATTGTTGTAAAAAGCGATTCGGATATTAAAGCTAAAGCCGACCTTGCCGGTAAGGTTGTTGGCCTACAGGGCGGAAGCTCCGCAGAGGACGCTTTAAAGAAAGACGAAGCTACATATGAATCCATTGGCGAGGGTAACATAAACCGTTATGAAGACAATTTAATTGCCATGATGGATTTAGAAGTTGGCAGAGTTGACGCAGTTGTAATGGACGAGGTTGTATGCAGGTATCAAATCAGGAAAAATCCTGATAAATACAGAATCCTTGACGACCACTTCGCCGAAGAAGTGTATGCCGTGGGCGGAAGGCTACAGGACAAAGCTTTGATTGCAGAGCTTGATATTGCACTACAACAACTAAAGGATAACGGGACATCTGCTGAAGTATCAAAAAAATGGTTTGAGGCGGATATAGTAAAATAACATATGGAAAAAATATTAGAGCTTATTTTATACACAAAACAATTGTTACCTTATATGCTTGAGGGTTCGCTTGTAACCCTCAAGATATTTGTGTTTACACTTATATTCTCGATACCTTTGGGACTTGTTCTTGCTTTGGGAAAACTTTCAAAGGCAAACCCGCTAAAGCCCGTTATAGACCTTTATGTGCTGATTATGCGTGGAACTCCGCTGATGCTGCAAGTATTGTTTGTTTATTTTGGAGCGCCAATGATATTTGATATAAAAATTTCAAATTCTTTTGCCGCTATTTTAGCCTTTGTTCTAAATTATGCAGCTTATTTTGCAGAAATTTTCAGAGGCAGCATCATTTCTATAAACAAAGGTCAATACGAAGCATCCTTTGCCTTAGGGTTTACCAAAGTAAAAACATTGTTTTTTATTGTATTGCCGCAGGCGTTTAGAACAGCCCTGCCGGCCGTTACCAACGAAACAATTACACTGGTCAAAGACACCGCCTTGGTATCCATTATATCGCTTGAAGATTTGCTTAGGACTGCAAGGCTTGCTGTTCAAAGGGATTTGACGGTTTTCCCCTTTTTTATAGCGGGAGTTTTTTACCTTATAGCTACATTGATTTTGACATGGGGATTTAAAAAATTAGAAGAAAGGTTTGCCTTTTCCGAATAATTATATTTAAAGCGGTGGAGGTATTGCGTTGAAAAGAATTGAAAAGGTAATTAAAAATTTAGCTAAAAACAATATGGCAGGGTATTATGTTGAACGAAAGGAAGAAGTAGTACCCTTGCTGAAAACTTTAATCAAAGAAGGAGACACCGTGGCTGTCGGCGGCTCCATGAGCCTTTTTGAGTGCAAGGTTATAGACATGCTGCGTCAAGGTAATTATAATTTCTTGGATAGATATAAGCAAGGCCTGACAAGAAAGGAAATTGACGAAATTTATATCGAATCCTTTTCAGCAGATGTGTATTTGACCAGCAGCAACGCAGTTACTGAAAGCGGAGAGCTGTATAATGTGGACGGTACCTCCAACCGGATTGCTGCAATTGGTTATGGACCCAAGTCTGTAATTATTGTTGTGGGAAGAAACAAAATAGTTAAGGATATAGAAGAAGCTATTATAAGAGTTAAAACTATTGTGGCTCCTAAAAATGCCCAAAGATTGGGTGCAAAAAGCTATTGCGAAAGCAAAAACCAATGCTGCATCACATACAGCGATTTTGCCGGCTGTTACAGCGACGGGCGCATCTGCAGCAACTATCTGATTTGCTCGTACCAACAAAAAAAGGATAGAATAAAGGTAATTATTACCGGAGAAAATATCGGCTATTAAATTATTTTAAAAAACTTTATCAAAAAAGGGTAAAAAATCTTGACAAATCCTTTGTATTAGTATATAATAAATCTCGCTTGAAAAAAATAAGCGCCATTAGCTCAGTTGGTAGAGCAATTGACTCTTAATCAATGGGTCCTGGGTTCGAGTCCCCGATGGCGCACCACCTACAAACCGCATGAACATTGGTTCATTGCGGTTTTTTGTTTTGCTCTAAAAACATTGATACATA
>JAQVDK010000017.1 GCA_028697835.1 Eubacteriales bacterium
AAAAAGAAGAATGGGTTGCTACCGTCCATTTTGCTACACTCATTTTCAAAAACATTGAATTTCATAGAAAAATTAATGAGGTATCAAAAAATCACATTTTCGATACCTCATTTGTCTACAGTCTGACTCCACCTTTCAAGGTGGAGTTTGTGTATAGAAGTTATTTTTAATATATTATTTCAGTTTATACAGCGTTATACAAAATTCTTCCGTCAGTTCCCGCAATGGGCGCAACCAAGTTATTAGTATTTTCAATGGTGAATGTTTCAGAGGTGTCCTCATCAACGGTACCACCTGTAGCATGCGTGACTTTAAAGGTAACTTCTTGGGTAAGTTCAGGGTCAGACGAATCTGTCAGCAGTGCATAATAATAAATATTCCCTGCTGCATAGGTGAAAGAACTTGTGTTTGTAAAGGTTATATCCAAAAAAGCATTTTCAATAGTCTCATTAAATGGCTCTATATTGGTTACACTTACATCAATAGCCATGATTACATCTCCTTAATGAAAGTTTTAAAAGCTTAAACAGTCTGCTTTCTATAATATCTTATTCATGTTTTCAAAAATTGTGCTTAGTTGCACCTTCTCAGTGCTTTGCATATAATGAACAGGAGGGAATCGTATGGCTATATTAGATTTAATATGTAAAAGTTCAGTTAGCTTTCCAAAAGATTGCTCTAACACTAAAATGGACAATAAACTTTTATATGTAGGCGGAGCTTATAATTATCTAAGCTGTTTGTATTTTCCAATATCGCCCCATCTATATAATAAAGATTTAATAAGCGCAAAACTGATTTTGTTTAAACATCCGATATCACAACATAAGGCAATTTGCTCAAAATGCTGTTGCAGTGAGTGCTTTTCTTATTATAAAGAACATGATTGCCTTAATAAAAACGATTGTAACAATGACAACAGCAATGACTATTTTTTATGTCCACTATTAGAATACTTTAGCGTATATAGCGACTCATATTCCACTCCAAAAGCTGATTTGAGCAAAAAAATCTCCTTTGTTGATGATGCTAATCTTTGTTATACCGAGATTGATATAACGAAAATCATGGAAAGTTGGTTATATGAGGACATAGACAATAAAGGTGTTATGTTATTTGCAAACAATTGCAGTAATTTGATTAGCTACGGTTCTGAAAAGGATGATGTTTCGGGAATGCATCCTGCTGTTCGGCTGGCATATAAAGAAAAGCACTGTCACAAAGAGCTTTCCTCTATCCCTTGTACTGTAGAAGTAAAATAAAATTAGAAAAAAATTTAGGAAACTAATTAGAATTAAAAATAAGGTGATAGTGGGACGGAGATGCGGACATATTCTTGGACTGTTTTATGCTATTAATCCAAGAGTATGTCTGTATCCTACCGGGCTCAAATATCCCAGCGATTGTTTAATTCGTTTCGTGTTATACCAGTTAATATAGCTGTTAATTTCATTTATGAAGGCATCTAATGACACACCTACCCATGAGCGGCCGTAAAACATTTCATTTTTTAATCTTCCGAAAAATCCCTCACAGGCTGAATTATCAGGGGAACAGCCCTTCCTTGACATAGAACGTGTCAATCCGGCTGCATCCATTCGTTCTATCCATTCCTGATATTTTATCCCTATACCAAGTATATAGAGTATTACATGACGGATATCCAAGAAGTGTTACTACCGCCTGCACAGATCCCAGTCTTTCAAACTCTTTTAATGCTATCTCTTTTTGTTCCTTTGTATACATTCTTTTTCCCCTTTTCGAGTCCAAGAATATGTCCGCACCTCCCCCCTTGTTACCAAAAAAATGTAATGTTTGTTTCTAAATCGTTTAAGATTGCCATGGTCGTATGTATTTTGATTCAAGATTTTAGGCTAATATAAAAAGTGGGATTCCGTTTTTAAAAGTAGTTCTTTACATTCTGACTTAGAGCCGATATAATATAAATTACAATTATATTAATACCAAGGAGCGAGTTGTTTTATGAAAGCAAAAAAATAATTTTATAAGCGCTTTTGTTATGCATATTAGCAATACTAACACCCTGCGCCGAAGGCGTGATTTAATATAATGAATATAAAATATTGAAATGCCAAAAACTATTAGTGAGGGGATATAATGATTAATTGTATAATATTTGACATGGATGGAGTGCTGGTTGATTCTGAGCCGGTAATAGAAAAGGCTGCAATTATGTTTTTTAAAGAAATAGGGGTAAATGCTGTTTCTGACGATTTTAAACCTTTTATAGGAGCGGGCGAAGATAGATATATAGGCGGAGTTTGCGAAAAATACGGTATTCAATATAATACTGATATGAAAAAACGAGTTTACGATATATATCTTGAAATTGTCGGCAGTTTTTTAAAGGTGTATGAAGGAACACTGCCCACTCTTATTAAGCTTAAGGAAAAGGGCTATAAATTAGCTCTTGCAAGCAGTGCAGATGCTGTTAAAATAAATGCTAATTTAACAGTTGCCGGAATTGACAAATCTATTTTTGATGTGATTATATCAGGCGGGGATGTTAAAAACAAGAAACCTGCACCCGACATTTACCTTAAAACTGCCAAAACCTTAGGTGAAGAGCCTGAAAAATGTGTAGTGATTGAAGATGCAATAAACGGTGTTAAAGCAGCAAAAGATGCCGGTATGATATGTATAGGGCTAACTACCTCGTTTTCAAAAGATAGAATCCTTGATGCCGGAGCTGATTATATTTGCAGTGATATAAAGGATATATACGATATTATTAAAAATTAAAGTCTGTAAAATAAGGCCTTCTGTGATAAAATATAATCATAGGAGGCTGTTTTTTTGTTTCTAAAGAACATTAGTATAGCCTTGTATTTATGGGCTTGCATATGTAAAAAGGCGAATTTTAAAAATAAAAGTATAATATTGAAAATTGACTTTCAAAGAGAGCGTGGTATAGAATTAAGTTATTAATTATGAGGTTATGAGGTGACGAAGAAATTGAAACGAATCTTAATTTGCTTGTTACTATTTGTTTGTATTTTAGCAGATTTATTACCTATTAATGTATATGCAGCTTCAAGTTTTATTAACGGTGGGTTTGAAAATGTTACCTCAACACAAAGTAATTGGTCAAGCAACATAAGGCCTGTTGGCTGGTCTGGACCCAATCGGGTTAACACACCTGCAAATGCGACGATTGTTGCGCTTTTAGACAACACAGTGAAAAAAAGCGGAGACTATTCCTTAAAATTAGGCTCATCGACAGACGACGTTAGGATTATGGTGAGCCAAACCGTAACAGGACTTGATGCAAATAAATATTACCGCCTAAGCGGATATATTAAAGTCGAAAACTATGTTCCAGCGGTATTAGGTTCAGCCGGTCCTATTATTCAGGCATTGGTTGCCGGAACTACAAATTATTATGCAACAACAAAAATCGAGAGTTCAACCTCGGATTGGACATATGTTGAGAACATATTCAGACCCGGAAGTTCTGAGGTTAGAATAGACTGCAACTTCGTTACCGGCAGGGGATTTGCATGGTTTGACGATATAACCATTGAAGAGTATGTTCCCGTTCAATCTGTTTCGGTTTCACCCCATGAATATACCTTAGAAGTGGGAAGCCAAGTTACCTTAAATGAGCAAGTTTATCCCTTGGGGATTGAATACGATAATGTTGTTTGGTCTTCTTCGGACCCTGATATTGCAACTGTAGATTCGCATGGAACAGTTACGCCGATAGGGAGAAAAGGAGGCAGGGTAGTTGTTTCAGCATCTATTACTGAAAACCTTTGCGTGCCTTCAACTAACGGGAAAAAGCTTTCTCCGATTACTATTGAAGGAATTTGTATTATTAACGTAGTTGGAAATATAAACGCACCGGCAGTTTCTTCAATAATTTTGGATAAGAAAACAGCAGAAATGAAAGTTGATGGCAATGCACTTCAACTAACAGCAGACATATTGCCAAAAGAAGCTATTGTGAATGATTTGCAATGGACATCCTCAAACAATAGTGTGGCAAGCGTACATAATGGATTTGTCGTTGCAAAATCAGTGGGTACTGCTGTAATTACCGCATCATTTGGCAATGTGTCGGACAGTTGCACAATTACTGTAAAAAAACCTGATGATTTGCCGAAAATACCTGTACGAACTTACATACCGGATTCAAACTTTGATTTGGTAGTTGCCTCGTCGGGCTATCCCAGGCTTTTGTTTGACTTTAGTGATATTAACGAAATAAGGCAGAAAATTACCAATCCAATGCTTGAGAAGTCATATAAGACCATGGCTAATTCAGCATATTCATATCTTAACAATCCGTCCAATGTACATAACAGACAGAAAAGCGGGGGACGAGTTTTAAACAAGGTTATTTGTGATTTAGCCATAACAGGGTATATCAATAAAGATATGAGATACATTAACAAAGCTATTGATTATATGATGGGTTCGGCAAATGCATATTCAGCAATTGATTATAAAAATATGAACGGGGATATTGCGCTGGGTGATGCGGCTCATGCCTATGCGATTGGTTATGACTGGCTATATCCATTTATGACACAATCACAAAGAATACAAATTGAAGAATTGCTTGATGACTTAATTGAAGAAATACGTGTACTATCTACAACCACCAGTGCCGGGACATTGCCTGCAATTTCGTCTAATCATAACTCGGTTTCGGTTGGGGGTATGGGGCTTGCAGCACTGATAAGAGGAAGTTCTCAAGAAATTCTTGAACTTGCAGAGGAAAGAATGCTGCAATATTACAACACATCTGCCGACAGCGATGGGTATTCCTATGAAGGGATAAGTTACTATGCTTATGGGCTGTTAGGAGCATCAATTTTCAATGCCGCATTAGAAAATCTGACCGGACGCGATTTGCTTGAACAGGTACCAAATTATAAAAAAACCTTAGACATGATTACATATTACACTAATACTTACGGAAATGACATTATCCCCATAGGCGACTGTGACAATTCTATTGCACCTGCCGGTGGAATTATGTATCTTATAAGTAAATATCAAAATCAAACTGCGTTATGGAATTTTCTAAGATTAACAGGTGATGAAGGAAACCGCAGCTATGGCGCAGGTCCGGATTATACCGGAGCATCTATACCATATATTATAGTGTTTTTTGATACAAATTTAGCACCCAAATATCCTTTTGAACTTCCTCTTGGAAAAGCATATGAAAGCGGATTTGTCAGTGTTCGCGATAGCTGGGATAAAGACGGCTCCTTATTAACTTTTCAGTCCAGTATAATTCCTCATAGAGGACATAATCAAAGGGATGAAAACAGCTTTACCTTCGATGCTTTAGGAGAAAGCTTTATAATTGATCCGGGATATACCCCATATGAATCGATAAGTCATAACGTTGTGATGATAAATGGCTGGGGGCAAAGTGTCCCGGGAGATAAATATGATGTATATGGAAGATTAGATGAAGCAATTATTCGTGATGGCGTTGCTTACCTTGAAGGTGATGCAACGGATACTTATTCATCTTTGCAGTATGTCAGTAAGGTTAACAGAAAAATTTTGTATAGAGGCGGGGACTTTCCTTACATGGTGGTTGTTGATGATATTGAGTCTAAAACACAAACCCCGGCTTTGATTAATGTTCTTTTTCAAACATCTAATGCTAACCGAACTGAAATAAATTCAAATGCTGATATGGCAACTATTATAGGCGGTCGCAGCGGAAACATTATGCAAATTTCGTTTCCGTTTGACAACTCTGTGATATTAAGAAATAACTTTTTATCAGAGAAAGTTGTAGTTGGAGACCGTGGTGATTATAAAATGTCAACATATAGCAAAACTTTGGAAGCCTTAAAGACAATGCAGGGCAGCACACGAATAGTTTCACTGCTATTAACCGCAAGAGAAGGGGAAGAATTGCCGAAGGTTAGCACAACCGGAACATCATCACAAGGTGAAATTATTATAAACTTTCATGATGGCAGTATCCATAGGATAAATATTTCTCAGGATAAAATATACGAAATGGGAGTTAGACTGGAACTTTCAACCCAGGGCTTAAATACTCAGGCAAGCGTTTTATTTAAACAGTCTGCCGTTGTCAATGAAATTTCCGGCGAGCTTTATCTTGTTGGATATGACGGGTCAGTGTTTAAATCATTAAAATCAACGCCCTTTGAATTTAATGGGTATGCAAAATCGGTAGTACTTTCTTTGGATGGATACCATGAAAAATTTAAGGTGCTTTTGTGGACCGGATTTGATGAAATGAAACCGTTATATACACCCCTACAATGAGTAGGTTGTGTGTTATATAAGAAATTGTTAATGAAAGTAAAAAATTAGCGCTTGTTCCAAACATACTTATATGTTATCATAAAAAGGCGATTATATTTTTATTGAGAAGAAGGGGATCGGACTTAATGAAAAGAACTTTAACTTTTATATTTTGCTGTCTGTTTATGTTGACCCAGATTTCAGCTTATGCAGTTGAGAAAAAAATCTATAATGCACAGCATAGTGATTTGCCAAGATTTGTATTGAATGCTCTTGGGATAATGGCTGATGACCCAACGGGAGATTTTCGCTCGAACTTGGAAGTTACTCGTTGGGAGTTTGCAAAAATTATATGTGAAGTTTTAAGTATTCCAAGCGACAGTGGAAGCAACGATTTTCTTGACACGTCGGATTTTCAATCAGGCGCGTCATCATTGGCAAGCCTTGGATACATGACCGGATATACGGACAGAACATTCCGACCCGATAATTATATTACATACGACGAGGCAATTACTGTTTTGGTTAAAGTTTTAGGATATGATATTGCCGCCTCTGAAAACGGAGGATATCCAAGAGGATATTATACAGTTGCACACAATCTTGGTCTAACCAAAGGGTTAAACCTATCAGGAAATGCGAATCGCGGGGAAGTTGCACTTTTGGTTTATCGTACAATAATATTGCCAATCCTTGATGTAAAAGGCAGACAGCAAATAGATAAAACCTTATTAGAGGCCAAAATGACAGCTCTTTCATTAAAAAGGGCTGACGGAAAAGTTGATGCAGTGGGAAAAGTTAGCATTGGTGAAAATGTCGGCAGAGAGAATTCAATAAGCATTGACGGTAAGATGTATAATTCGGATGGAAGTCTTGCCGCACAAGATTATTTGGGTGCTAATGTAGATTTTTTCTACAACGATTCTGATTATAGCATAACCGCCATACGCAAGCTAAAAGATGGTGCAAGCGTAGTTATTGATGGCAAAGACTTTAACGGGGTAGATGGGAACAGAATTTATTATTATGACATGGAGACAGGTAAAAAACAACATGCAGATGTTTTCGGCGTTCGAGTGATATATAACGAGCGGCTTGTTTCGGACGCACAATCGGCTTTTCGTAATGTCAACGGCACTATTTTACTTTTTGATTATGATGACGATGGCAATTATGAGATTTGTTTTATAAGAGAGCATGACACTTTTGTAATAGACAGTATAGACTATGAAGATTTTATTATCACATTTAAAGATAAATCATTCAATGGAATTTCATTTGTTAAAAAAGAGTATCGAAAAGAAGTTCACCTTTTAAGTGTCGATGGAAGAGAACAGGACATAACGGAATTTTCCGTTGGTGACACAATTACAGTATATATGAGCAAGTCCGGAGATTATGCTAAGGTATTTCGTTATAATCATCATATAAAGGGCATTGTAACTGAATTTAACCAAGAGAGTATGGTTATTGACCATGTTGAATATCCAATTGCTCGAGATTTATCAGGTAACTATGCTGTAGGAAAAGATGATATATCGTTTGATGATGAAAAGACTTATTATTTAGATATGTTTGGAAAGGTTTTTTATACACCCAATATGCGTACAAGCGGCGATGCATATGGAGTTGTTGCAGAGCTTGCAAGGGAAAGAGGGCTTGACGGCAAATATCAAGCAAGAATAATTCAAGGAAGACGCCCTCAATTTGTTGAGGATACTCAAAAAAACCCTAAAAGCTCGGAGCGGTTTAAACTTTCTGCAACCAATGTGGGAACAGTAGTGCTAAGTTTTGCAAAAAATGTTACCATAGATGGAATTGGGTTTTCAAGCGATGATATAACACAATGGATTAAGCCCAATGACCCCATAAGTTATTCGTTGAATGAAAACGGTGAAATACAAAGCGTAAGAAGGCTTATGCAACACGGTGAAAAGGGCGTTAACCGCATATTTGATTATGATACCAGAACTTTTGGCGGAAGCGCAGGGGGAGCTTTTTTCATTGATAACAGCACAACTTTTATTATAAATCCTATAAACAAAGCTGTTGCTGAAAACTTTTTAGTCAGTGCAGAGATCACTCAAGGGAACTCGGTTGCTATTACCGGATATGATGTTAATGAAAAAACAAAGATTGCATCTGTTGCGGTTATTGACTCAACGCGAGAGTACTATTCATATAGTACCGATTTAAATGACAGAACTCGTATTGGCATAGTTACAAATGTGGTTCGTTCATATAATCGGTTTGGAGAAGCTGCCTGGAGAATAGATGGTTATCATCAAGGCGAAGTGTTCAACAGATTTTGTATCGACAGCCCTCAACTTAACTCAAAAGTCACGAAATTAAAGCCCGGTGATGTAATTGCGTTTTTCCCAACGAACGGGGGCGGGTTTATAGGTGATATTAACATCATAGCAAAGCTTTCGGAAATCGGACATACTCCAACAAAAGTAATTGGAACGGGAACGCCTGTTCAGGAAATTACCAAGGGAAAACTATATGATTTTAATGAATCAACATTACTTGACACGTCGCTTAGGGCAAGTGATGTAATTGAAATTTCTTCTGACGGCACCGGCGGGTTGTTGTCCGTACATGTTGTTGAAAACACAGTTCCTAAGACTGCTTATTATATCTTTGACAAAAGAACAAATCAAGTTCATTATAAAGAAAACATTTTCGTTTCAACCATGAAAAATACTGATTCGGAAAATGCAGATGATGTTTTTGTTTATAAGTTGGATGGAGAAGTTAAAATTGTGGTGTTTATAAAGGGAGAAGAATAATTATGAAGAAAATAATATTTTGCCTGTCTGCAATGCTTTGTTTTGGCTCGATAGCCCTTGCATATGGAGGAAATAATTGGGGGTTTGATAATTTTTCTTCATCAACTCTTGACAGCAGGTTTACTGTCAGCAATCAAACAGCGGGTAATATAGCAGAGCTAAACAGCGAAAGCGGAGAGTTTAGGCTTCATAAGACTCAGACAGCAGGTTCAATTGCCTTAACATACACATTGCCTGAGGCAATTTCAACTGGCGCGGTGGCTTATGAATTATCTTTTTACATGTCCGGAAGTGATGGGATTGACATTCAAGTTAAAACACAAAACAATGCAAATCAAGACATATCATTCCATCGTTTAAGACAAAATAGTTATTTTTCAGTTCGTGATGTTGTGGGTGCAAGCCCTGCATATATTGATTTTGTATCTATGCCTAAGCTTGAGAAAGATAGAAAAACCCGTATAAAAGTTGTTATAGATTATGATGCGCCGGATGGGCAAAATATAACTACATTTATGGATGGCACGGAGCTTCCCAATAAGGTCGGGTTTAATTCGGGCAGAGTAAATGCACAATCAGGAGTGAAAAAAATATATATCTATATACCGACTGCTAACACAGGTGCAGGGGTAGTTATAGACGAGCTAAGAATATATCCCGTTGGCAGTGATGCCGAAAAGGTTTTATCCGCTTGGGATTTGGTAGATATACCCAACCCTCAAGATGTTACGCAAGATCTTATCCTTCCCACATCCGAAGGAGAGGTTTCAATTAGCTGGGAAAGTAGCGACACTTCTGTAATTACTGATGAGGGTAAGATTACCGCCTCTTATTTGTCGGATAGGTCGGCTGATTTAACTGCAACATTTACTTTGGGCGATGTAACAATTACCAAGTCGTTTAATATAGTGGTTAAGAAACTTGAAAGCGATTTAACGGACCAAGAGCTTGTTGACCTTGCAAGCCAATCGTTTTCATTGGGTGATGTATCTGCCGTTATGGAAAACATACACTTGCCTTTAGTGGACCCCATATATGGCACTAACATCAGTTGGGTAAGCAACCACGAGGCACTCTCTGACACCGGCATAGTAACAAGAGGCGAGGTTGATATAACCGTTAAGCTTACCGCAACCTTTAGCAAAAACGCCGCAAGTGCAACGAAGGATTTCTATGTCACTGTTTTGCGGATTATTCCAGAGGTAAGTGAAATTTTTTATATTGTTGATGAGGCTGAAATATCCAAAAGCTCTTTCTGGACACTTACAGGTGCCTCTATATCTGATGGAAAGCTTATTGTTGAAAAGAATGCGGAAAACGAAAAAACTTCAGTTGATTCCAGAAGAATACTAAACGAGCCTGCCAAAGGCTTGGTTACAATAGAGTACACTTATACATTAGATGGTGAGAGTACTAGCAGTAATAATTTTCTTCAGGTTTTTGTATATGGAACGTATAAATCCGGCGAGCCATTTGAAATTATGAAGAGGTTTGAGCAAGGCAGCAATATTCAAGTTCGTTTGCCATCCGGCTACAAAAATCTTACAAGGGCATCTCAAAAAGGCACTCAATACCGTATGAAGATTGTTGTAAATACTATAAAATCAGAGTATGATATATATATTGATGGCGAGATTTATCACTCTTCCGGGGCGTTGGCTCAGGAAATTGACAGCATTTCATCTTTGAGGTGGTATATCCCAACCATTGTGTCTGCAAACACAAAGCTTGTTGTAGAAGATTTATCTGTTGGAGTGCAGCAAGAATACAGAAGTATGATTGCAGCTGATTTATCCCTTATATCATTGGACCTTCCTCAAATTATAAGGCGAAATATTTTACTGCCAACAAAAGGCGTTAATGGTTCAAATATCAGATGGCAAAGCTCTAATCCATCACTTTTAACCATTAATAATGATACGGCAATTTTAAAAGGTCCCGATGCATATATAGACAGGGCAGGAGTAACCCTTACGGCTTTTGTTAGTGCCGGTGAATGGGAGGATAAAAAAGATTTCTTCATCGAACTTTATGGCATCATGCCAGAAGACATTGGTGCCAAGCAGGGTGTTGCTCATAAGCTTACCCTTCCTACAACATGGATATATGATGACAGTATTATCGAGTGGAGCAGTAATGATTGCGAGATTATATCCAATGAGGATGAAACATATGTAAGCGGCTATTACCTTGATAGCCCTTCAAAGCAGGTTACGCTTATTGCAAGCGTAAAAAGCAAAGCAGGAGAAACTCTTGGAACCAAACATCTGGAAATAACTTTGGAAAATCCTTCTTACTATAATCTGGCCAGACCAAATCTCCAATATCCGGATTTGGTTATAACATCATCCTGGTCGTCTAAAGGAGATACTCCCGCAGGAGTGCTTTGGACTTGTGTTGATACTGACACAAATCCATATTACATAATGGGCTTTGGAACAGAAATTACCTTTAATACAATTAATATAAGCGCTGCCGGCGATAATGTACACTCGTTTAAATTATTAACTTCTCAAAACGCAAGCAACTGGACAGCTATAGCATCTTTAAATGAAGGAACAGTTCACCTTGCACCTTTAGCAGCCAAATATATAAAAATTGAAGTAACACCTATAAGCCTTGGCCCGGTTGGTATTGAAAATATTGAATTGTTTTATAAGTACAGCGATGAAATAAGAGTTAGCGATAACTTTGACGGAATTTCACTTCCAAGTGCTGTTACTTCAAATATTACACTACCTACAATAGGCAAAACAGGGCTTGAAATATCATGGAAATCATCAAATAGCGGGTCTATTACAGATACAGGTATTGTTTTGCGTAAGGAAAAATCCATTGATGTTGTAATGACTGCAACAGTTTCACATAATAATGCAAGATTATCTAAGCCGTTTACTGTTACTGTTATAGGCACAGGAAGCACATCAGGCCCGGGAGGGACAGTGGGGCAACCTTCCGGCAGAGATATAAAAGGCGGTGGTGGCGGCTCGTATCCTATTTCGCCGCCTGCAAATGCAACCATACTTGAGCCAAATGAGCCTATAAGCGCTTTTGATGATGTTGCACAAGACTTTTGGGCATGGGAATATATAGTTTCACTAAAAAGCAGAGGCATACTCAATGGAACATCACCAAATAAGTTTGAACCAAACAGAGATATTACAAGAGCAGAGTTTTTAAAACTGATTATCAGTATTTCTAATATAGATTTAGACAATGACGCAAAAGTTCCGTTTGAGGACATCGATGCTTCTGCATGGTATGCACCATATGTTAAAACTGCTTATAAATTAGGCATAATTAATGGTGTTGAAAAAAACAGGTTTGGTGTTGATGAATCTGTACGCCGACAGGATATTGCAGTTATAATCACAAGATTGTTTGATTATAAAGATATGCTTTTACCACATAAGGTTAGTGCAGCCGAGTTTTTAGATATCCAAGACCTTTCTTCAGAGGCAAAGGAAAGTATAAGCTCCCTTCAAAGCGCAGGTGTGCTTAGCGGAAAAAATGAAGGTGAGTTTTCTCCAAACCAATCTGCAACCCGTGCAGAGGTAGCCAAAATTATATATTACATTAACCAAATTTTAAATTGAACTTATTGGAAGGATGGTTGGTTTCATGCTTAAAAAGCTATTGTGCTTTTTTCTTGTACTATGTTTTACAGTCCCGTCCTTGGTCGTTAACGTTAACGGCGACGGCCATACAAATATAATTGCTAACCCAAGTTTTGAAGAGATGAATACAAATCAGGACAGATTTACAGGAATAAGACCAATGGGTTGGAATTTCCTTTCTCACTGGGGAACTGAAGGATATTATGCGGGCATAGACGGCTCTACTTCTTACAGCGGAAGCAGCTCGCTGAGGCTTTCGGGCAACAATCCAAATGTACGTGTTGCAGTTAGTCAGGATGTAAAAGGTCTTTCGCCGGATAAATACTATAAAGTTTCCGGATATATAAAAACATCGGGATATTTTCCGGCTAAAATTTCACCGACAGGTCCTGCTATTCGTGTTAACAGCGTTGGAACAGCGTCGTATTTTCTTACAGAAACAATTGTTAAACCGGGTCAGTTAAATGATGTTGATTGGACATATGTTGAAAATATTTTCACACCGGGGCAGCCTGACATTAGGATTGACTGTTTCTTTGACGAGGCAGAGGGAGTTGCATGGTTTGATGATATAAAACTTGTGGAATATGAGCCGATAGTTGGTGTGGAAATGAGTAAAAGCGGCCTAACTCTTTCTTGTGGAGATGAAGCGCAGCTTTTTGCAACAGTTTTTCCTTCTGCTAAAGGAGATGTGCCAATTGAATGGAAGTCCTCTGACCCAACCCTTGTTTGGGTTGATAACGAGGGCAAAATTAAGGCATCTGAAAAATACTCGGGAAAAGCTTTGATTTGTGCAGTTGCAAAAGAAGAATTAGGCATAAGCAACACAACTAAAAAGGCTACAACTACCATGGAGATTGAGGGTGTTTGCTTAGTTACGGTTCAAGAAAAGCAGCGAGTTAATCTTGAGGAAATCAAACTTTCCAAAAGAGAAGCAAGCATGGAGTTAAACGGGGAACAGCTTGTACTTTCAAGTTTTTTCATTCCGTCTAATTCAAGCAACAAAGAGCTGAGCTGGGAATCCTCCGATACAAATATAGCCGTGGTAAAGGATGGAGTTGTAACAGCAGTTTCAGAAGGTATTGCATACATAAGCGCAGTTTCAAAGGAGAACAATGAAATATTTGATTATTGCAAAGTTACAGTTCTTCCAAGTTCAAAAAAGATTGACACCATAGACATTAAACCACTTAAAATAAATATTAACACCAGCTTTGATGAAAAGGTGCGTTCTTCAGGATACCCTAAGCTATTATTCTCGTTTGAAGATTTGCCTCATATACGAAATAAAGCTCAAAATGGGTACTTGGCCAAGGGCTATCAGCTTATGGCAAAAGCAGCAGACGATTATATGGAAAAAGGTCCGAGGGTTCATCCTGTTCAAGCAGCAGGCGGCAGAGTGTTGCATGCAAACATTGCAAATCTTGCTATGAATGGGTATATACTTCGTGATGAAAAATATATAAATCGTGCAATTGACCTAATGATGGAAAGTGCTGCGACTTATACAGGCCAAAGCTATCTTAACATGAACGGTGACATTGGTATTGGAGATGCCGCTCACGCTTATGCAATGGGATATGACTGGTTGTATCCTTTTATGACGCAGGAGCAAAGAGAGATTATTCGTGAAAAGTTAGAGTCTTTAGGTGAAATAATTTATAATCTTCCCGAGCTTACTTTGGAAAGACCGGGCGTAACTTCTAACCATAACTCAGTAACAGCGGGTGGTTTGGGGTTAGCGGCTTTAGTGTTGGGAGATAAGCCAAAGTGGGTTTCAAAAGCGCGTGAGCAAATTGTTGAATATTACAAAACATCTACTGATAATGACGGGTTTAATGGCGAAGGTATAAGCTATTACTGTTATGGGGCATTGGGCGGTCACACATTTGCACATGCCTACCTTAGAGTAAACCCAAATGATGATATAATTGACAAATATGCAAAGGGCAGGGAATTTCTTGAGAATATGGTTGTGCAGTATATGAAGCCAAACGGTGGCGGATATATACCAATCAATGACTCAAGCGGTACAATTGATTCGCCCGGTATTATATATATAATTTCAAAATACAAAAGCAGAACGGGGCTTTGGGCATATTTAAAACTGGTGGGTGAGGAAGGCGACAAAAGCTATGGTTTATCATCACCATCTTCGGGAGCATCAATTCCATATAGTTTAATATGGGCTGACCCATCAATAGAGCCGATTTCCCCGGATGAAGCCGGCGCACCTGTTACAACGCAATTTCAATGGGGATATAGTGTTTTTAGAGATGGCTTTGGCCCTATGGACAGTGTGGCTACGTTTATGAGTGGATATCTTCCGCATCGTGGACATAACCAGCGAGATGAAAACTCTTTTACATATTATGCAAAAGGAGAGGAGTTCGCAATTGACCCGGGATATACGCCGAGGAATTCTATAAGTCATAACACCCTTATGATTGATGGCGTTGGTCAGGAAGTCCCTGGCGGACAGTATGACGTTTATGGAAAGACGATTTATACAAAGGAATATGATGGAGCATCTTTGGTTGTTGGCGATGCAACGGAAACATATCCAAAAAGGCTTGGACTTGAAAGTGTTAAAAGGCAAATGTTGTTTTCAAGAGCAAAGGGCAACAATCCTTCGTACATGGTAGTTGTTGATGATGTTGTAAAAAGAAATAACAACCGGTCAACCATTAGTTGGCTTTTGCAAACACCAAAGGCAAACAATATTGTTTTGGAAGATAGTTCTGCCAAAATAGTTGGGGCAAACTACGGCAATATTATGGAAGTATCCTTCCCCTTCAGCAACGACGTGTTTTTAAGAGTGGATAGCTTTGCAAGACGCAAACTTATAGGAACACTTAATGTTACGTACATGAACACCAATACACTAAAAACCCTTGAGGCTGTTGTTAGTGCAGGTAAAAACACAAGGATTGTAAGTGTTATGATTCCACAAGACCATGACAAAGTCATGCCAAAAGTGAAAGCTTTAGGACAAAGCAATAACGGAACTGTTGAAATACACTTTGAAGATGGCACAAAAGACATTATTTCATTTGATGATGGTTATATGAAATTTGATAGAACAAACGATGCACAAACAATTTCCTACACTGCTGTTAAACATCCTACCGTTGAACAAATGGAAAGCAAAAAACACAGGGCGGTTACTGTTGAAATTGATGGGGAAATGTTTGACACTACGTCAAAGATTGAATATAAGGATGGACAGGTGTATGTTCCATCAAGGGAATTTTCGGAAGCTATCATTTTATCACTTGGCGATGCGGCGCCGGAAGTTTTTGCAGATGAAATAATTGAAGAATACATGGACTTAGAGCATCTGTGCGATATTTTAGGGGTGTTTTTAACTTGGGATGAGGAAATGCTGCATGCAAGCATTAAGTCGAAGTTTAATGCAGATGAAGTCATGCTTCCTAATAAGTTGTACAGTAAAATACAAGATGAAAAGCTTAAGATTGTTTCAATTGATGCAAGGCTGGACCAGACTGAAAATCCTCCTGCTCACGCAATTGACGGTGATTTAAGTACTATATATGCTGTGGAAGGTGACAGCGGAATCCCGGTTATTTTAGAACTGTCGCAGGTTTCTACTATAAACGCCGTTGCTGTTGCCCTTTCAAGAGGTGATGTTCGTATGGCAAGGTTTGACATACTGATTTCAGAAGACAAGGAAAACTGGACCTTGGTGTATAGAGCAGAATCAGGAGGAACCACAGAAGAATTTGAAGGCTATTCATTCGGCGGTGTAAAAGGTAAGTATGTAAAAATACTTGGATTTGGAAACTCTGCCAATGTATGGAATTCATTCCGTGAAATCGAGGTTTTTGGTAAAAATTAAAGGATGATTATAAGGGCATTTCTAAAAACAAATGTTTTTAGCAATGCCCATTCCTGCTATTTAATAAAAGTTATACGATATGAAAGTGAGAGGCGCAAAATGGGCAAATTCTATAAAAAACTTTTAAACGGTAGTGTCATGGCAATGTTCTATAGGTCATACCTTATGATATTGCTTATTCCCATAGTAATTACTGTTATGGCATGCTTTTTTTCTTCACATATAGTGAAGCGTGAGATTATCGGAGCAAATGCTCAGCTTCTAAATATGCTTAGTGAAAGCTTGGATAATTTGAGCTTGACGGCGGATAATGTTTATAATGCTTTTGTAACCGACGAAACAATGGCTCAGATTATAAGTACTAATTTCAATGACAAAAGGCAGTTTTATCAAAATGTTAACACTTTTTTGTCAAACAAAAACTCAATTCAGATAATCACAGACGAAAGGTATAGCTTCTATTTTTATTCAAAGGCTTATGATTCAATTATTTCTGCCTCATCTCAGGGACGAACGGTGGACTTCTTTATGGGAAATTTAGCTCAAAGAGGTTTTACATATGATGAATGGATGGACACTTTGTCTGCTGTAACAAACAAAGAAATCAGGCAAACCGGCAGAAACAGCATTGAAATAAGATATCCTGTTTATGGTACAAATAAATTTGTGCCTGTTGGGGTTTGTGTTTTTATGATTGAGGATAAGTTTATAGAAAGCATTTTGGATAAAACAACAGAGCTTAAAGACTCAAGCTTTATAATTGCAACAGCTGAAAGTGTATGTGTTATTTCTCATAACAAACATCAGCTTAATCTAAGCTATGACGATTTTCCTAAACAAACCAGCATAACAAATTTTAAAGTTGACAGCAAAAGCTATGTGGGACTTGTTAAAAGCTCTGCATACTATGACACTAAATACTCTATATTTATTTCAAACTCTGAGTTTTTTCTGCGCAGCAATATTGTTCTGGTCCTTTTAGCAGTTCAGCTGCTTTTGATGTTTGGAATAGGCTTGTATTTTTCGTATCGTTTTTCAGAAAAGAACTATCAGCCCATTAAAAATCTTATGGCATCAATTTCTGCAAAAGCACCGGAAGTGGGAGTTAGCGAATTTGACGTAATCCAAACGGCAATTCAAGAAAAGCTAAGACAGCTTAAAGATATTCGCAAGGAGGCTCTTAAAAACAAAAATATCATATTTGCTGATAATGTTCGAAAGCTTCTTGTTGGAACAATAAAAAAACAATCAGATTTTGAAAAGTTTTTGGCTGATTATGATATTAAGATAAAAGGCGATAATTTTGCAGTAGTAATTGTTCGAGTTGAAGACTATAAGGAGATGCTCAAAGGGGATTATTATGTTGACAGCGAGGAATATGCCTTGTATATAGTTAAGCAGGCAATGCTAAACATCATCAGCGAGCTGTCCAACATGGAAAATATGGGCATGGCAACAGAAGTTGACGATTATGTCGTTTTGGTAGTGAATTTTAAAGAAAATAAGTTAAGTGAGCTGTGTGAAACAATTCAAAATACAATCAAAAAATATCTAAACATTGAGACCACGATTTCAGTAAGCAATCCGCATTATGAATTTTCGAGTATTCCCGTCTGTTACAGAGAGGCATTTGATGCAATGGAATATAGAGTGATTTTAGGAAGCGGAGGAATAATACATTTTTCGGATATTAACATTCAAGGGGATAATTTTGAATTTCCTTTAGATAAGCAGATGAAACTTGAAAACTTTTTTAAAACCGGTGACAAGGATGGAGCAGTTGCACTTATTAAGAGTGTTTTGGATGAAAATGAAATCACTTCCCTAAACCCTAAGATTGCCCGGCTGTTAATAATCGATATAATTAGCGCAGTTATTCGCTCTGTAAATTCAGCGGAAAAAATGTTTGGCATAAAACAAAGTGTTTGGAACGAAGCTTTATCAATTGAGGAGTTGTTGTCCATTGACACTGCCGCTGAATTGGAAAGCATGGTCGCAAAGGTTTTGGAAGTTACATATGCCCATATTAATGATAATAAAAGTACAAAGAATGACTATTTAAAAGATTGTATTATCTCATATGTTGAAAAAAGTTATAGTGACCCAAATCTGAATGTAAATATGCTGGCAGCTGATTTGAATCGTAATCCTGCATATGTGTCAAGGTATTTTAAAGAGCAGACAGGCGAAGGCCTTTTGGACTACATTAACAGGGTAAGGGTTAACCATGCAAAAGAATTGCTAAAACGAGAAGATAATCTCAATATTGGAGAAATTGCGGTTAAAGTTGGTTTCATAAATTCAGCGACTTTAATACGCGTATTCAAAAAATATCAAGGTATTACACCGGGACAATATAAAAAGTATGATTTTTAAGACAAAAGTAGAATATTGAAAATTGACTCTTCCCGCTAAGCTGGTTTAGAATTAGTATGTAATCTAAAATTAATGGAAGGGGGGAGTGCTCATACAACGCTATATTTTTGAGTGTTGCATGGGCAAGATTTAATGAAAAACTTATTTAAGAAAATTATTTCTTTATTTGTGTCGGTCTGCATAGTCTCTTCAATATCTTCTATGGTTTTTGCAAACTCCGAGTGGTATTATGACGAAGACTTTTCCCAAAGTCCGTCAAGCAGTTGGGAATTTGCATATTCTTCCGGAGTTTCAAGATTTTACGAGGGAAAGCTGGAAATTGAACGAAGCGCAGATTCGACCGGCGGAACAGCAAATGCTACATATAACTTTCCGGCGGCAGTAGGTGACGGAGTTTTAGTAGTCGAATTTCGAATAGTCTTAGGTGGCAATACTACAAAAAATATGCAAGTAGCTATAAGAGATAGCGCTAATAAGGCATTAGCACTTTATAGGTTTAATGTTAACAACAAGATATATGTTAGAGTTACAAGCGGTTACAGCGAATTAAGTTCTACACAATTTCCTGCCGGAACAGAAATCCACTTTAAATCGGTAATCGATTTTAATGGTGGAAATGAAGCAGTTAGAACTTATATAGATGGAGTTGAGTCAAATTTAAAATGCCCTATTTATGAATCAACATTAAAGCAAGCAAGCAAAGTGTACTTTAATCTGCCGCTTAATGATTCTAATGGTGTTACTGTTAAAGTTGACGATTTCAAAATTTATAAAGCCGGAACTGAGTTCGAAAAGGTTGCAAATGCATCTGCCGCAATAGATTTATCTCATTTTTCATCAGGTATTGCTGTTGACAACATAGACCTTCCGACCGGCGATGAAAATGTTAATATTGCTTGGACATCAAGTGATGAGTCAGTGATTTCATCAAGCGGTGCTGTTACAAGGAGTACCATTGAAGACAAAACAGTGACACTTACTGCTAACATCTCCAGCAAGATTTCTCCGGATGTTGTGACAAAGCGGGAATTTGTGCTGTTGGTGAAAAAGCTTGTTCCTCTTTCAAAGGGACCCGATTGGTACTTCGAAACATTTGCAGATGATTTTATCGCTTCTGACTGGACCTTAAACTATGGAGGAGGTTTTGTCGGAGTTGATGAATCAAGCGAAACACTTTCGATTTTGCGGACTTCTGATGGCTCACAGGCAAATGCATATTTTATTATTCCTACTCAATTTAAAAATTTAGACAAAATTGCTATTGAGTATAGGTTTGCCCTTCAATCGAACATTGAATCTCCTGAGTTCCAGGTTTCACTTGTTGACAGCCAGTTTTCAAATACCGCGTTTTACAGGTATTTTGCTAAAATAAATGGTGTATTCTCTGTTCGTAATACCGGCGGAGAATCAGGAAGCACTTTGATAGGAAAAGCTTTAGAAAAGGATAAATTCTATCATGTTAAGACAATTATAGATAAAACAGTTAATCCTCCAACGGTTTTAACTTACTTTGATGGAAATAAAGTACCTGTTGTCAAAACATTTTTAGACACAATCGACTCATCCACTTTTGAACGCATTTACTTTAACTTCCCTGATGCAGCGGCTAATAATGGCGGAAAGGTTGCCATTGATGATGTTAAAGTGTATGTACCGGGTACGCCTGCACAGCAAATGGCGGATTTCACAAGTTCATTTGTACTTAAGGACACAAACAATTATCCGCTTTCGGTTTCAAATATTACGAAAAATTTAACTTTGCCAACATATATTGATGAGATAGGTTCAATTGAATGGGAAAGCGATTCCCCGGCAGTTCAGCCAGACGGAACAGTAACAAGAAGCACTGAAAAAGAACAGAAATTTACACTTGTTGGAACAGTGAAGTCTGAAGGAATTAAAGATGAAATAAAGATATATGGCGTTGTTCCGGCTGATAAGGGAGAGTTGAATTATTTAGACTTCATGTTGACTGATGAAAACTATAACGCAACATCAATCTTGGGAAATGAAGATTTATACCTCAGCCTTCGTTTAAGGAATGACACAAACCAAGAGGAAGAAGGAATAATAGTTACAGCTTTTTATGACAATTCTATGCTTTTGGATGTGAAAATGACAGAGTATAATGCGGCGGCAAAAGATTCGGATTACTTTAAGCAGCTAAAGATATCTAAAGAAGAATTCGGTGATGCAAGTGCAGTTCGCTGTTTTATTATCAAGGATTATCAGACCCTTAAACCAATTGTTAATGTAGTGGGGGCACAGGCACAATAACTTGTTGTTAGGGAGAATGAAGATTAATGGATTATAAGACAAAACTATTGTTTTCAGCTGAAGAAATCCCATCAATACGTGAAAAATTAAAAAATGGATGGTATAGGGAGGCTTTTGAACTTCTTATAAGCAGAGCGGACCGGCTCGTTAATTTTGACAGCCCCGCTCTTGATATAATTGCTCCCGGACATGGGAAAGGAACTGCCCAGCGGCAATTAGAATACAAAACAGGTATCTTGGCATTTGCTGGTCACATCACAGGCGAGGTGCGTTATATACACCGTGGCATAGAAGTGTATATGAATACTATACGAAAAACGCACCTTGAGGACTTTATACAGTTTAACGGACATTTATGTGTAGGAGATGCCGCAAGGGCGCAGGCAACTGCATATGACATGCTTGCACCCTGGATGACACCTTCAGACAGAGCATATGCCATAAATGAGCTGCAAAGGCTTGGGGAGTGGCTTTATACTTGTGAATCAACTTGGACGCGCAATCATAGCGGGGTTGAATCGTGTAACCACAGCGCTGTGCATTTTGGCGGCTTGGGACTGGCTGCATTGGTTCTTGGAAATCAAGAAGATTGGCTTGACTGGGCTGCCCAAAAGATGCGTGCATATTTTAAATATTCCACCGATGCAACAGGATTTATGACAGAAGGTTTACCGTATGGTTGCTATGGACTTTTGGCTGCGATTACTTTTAGCGAGGCATACAGAAGGCTTCGCGGAATTGACATTGTAGGTGAATTTCCAAAAAACGCAAAGATTCCAAACCAGCTTTTGGCACAAACTCTTCCCAGCCAGAAGAGGATTGTGAGTTTTAACGATAACTTAGCCGAAATTCCAAATCTATGCGGAATTATGTATTTCATAAGCAAGTATAAGGATTCAACAGCACTATATTGGCTTCAGCGCATTTCGGGGAAGGATGGCAACGGAAGATACGGTTCGGACCCGGACGGGAAGATGGGAGATGGAACGTCGCTTCCGTACACACTTCTTTGGAGTGACCCTTCTATTACCCCAATCTCACCCGATGAGGCAAATTATTCCACGACAACCGTTACTGAAAGCGGAAGAGTGTTTGTTCGTGAAAGCTGGGAAGATAAAGACAAAAGCATGTTCTTTTTTACATCGGGCTTTGACCATCATCGTGGTCATAATCATGCGGACCAAAATTCCTTTGCTTTTTTTGCCCATGGTGAGGAGTTTCTGATTGACCCTCCTTTGATTCCAAATGCAACCGAATGTCATAACACGGTTATTATAGATGGAATTGGACAAACAATGCCCAGCCGAGGAGAAATAGTTAAATTCGAAGATAGGGGAGACAGCTTTTTTGTATCGGGTGATGCAACAGAGGCTTATGAATGGCTAAGTCTTTTGGTAGGTTATGCACGAAGAAATGTGTTATATGTAAAAGGAGAGGTTCCTTATTTAGTAACATTTGATGACATTCAGACAGAAGACGATAAAGAGAAAACATATTCCTATATGGTTCATACCGGTCTTGATAATGTTATGGAAATAAAACAAGATGACATTTGGATAGTAGGTAAAAGTGGCGCAACATGCCGAGTGAGAATATGTAGCCCTAAGGAATTGAAACTTTCTATCTCGGATTTGTCTGGCAAAACTGTGTTTCGTTATGTTTCACAGCATAAGCTTGCAGATTATTACCAAGAGGCTAAAGTTGATACTGTTGCAAAGAATCCCAAGTTTATAGCTGTAATCACTGCGGCAAAAGACAATGCTCATCCGGAAGTTGACATAGAGCATAGCAAAGACCGGTCAATTGTGACGTTAACTTTTCGCAGCGGACGAATTGATAAAATACTCGTTACTAAAGAAGATATAAAGATTATATAAGGAGAATGAAGATTTATGAAAAAAATTAGCTTGATTCTTGCTACTGCATTAGCTTTTTCAATGTTAGCTGGCTGTTCATCTAACAAAAAGGTTGATAGCGATGAAAAAGTAAAGCTTACATACTGGGCGGCTATCAATGTTAATGCAATATCTGTTATTCAAAACTATGATGAACTTTTGTTATACAAAGAGCTTGAAGATAAGTTCAATGTAGATTTGGTGTTTAAGCACCCACCGGCCGGTCAAGAAACCGAGCAGTTTAACCTTATGATTACCTCAATGGACTTACCGGATTTAATCGAGCATAACTGGCTTCAATATAAAGGTGGTCCCGGGAAGGCTATATCCGACGGCGTTATACAACCGCTAAATGACATAATAGCAAACCATGCTCCAAATCTTAAAGCGATTTTGGAAGAACGCACAGAATTAAAGAAAGAGTTAACTACCGAGGAGGGAGATTATTATGTTTTCCCAAGTCTGTCCTCGGGCTCGTATTCAACCTTTGGCGGGTCCTTCCTGCGAAAAGATTGGCTGGACGACCTTGGACTTTCTGTTCCCGAAACAATTGACGAATGGGAAAATGTTTTAATTGCGTTTAAAGAGAAAAAGGGAGCAACAGCCCCGTATAGCACAATTAAAGAATACCTTTCAATTACCAATACAAACATCTTTAACAGTGCATTTGATGTAGGAAAAGGTTTTTATGTGGACAATGGTGTTGTTAAATATGGACCTGCACAACAAGGGTATAAGGAGTATATTGCTACTTTAAAAAGATGGTTTGATATGGGCCTTATAGATGAGGATATTATTTCAACAGACTGGAAAAATGTTGATGCGAAAATCCTTAGCGGTAAAACAGGTGCGACAACAGGTGCAATTGGTGCAAAATTCGGTAAATATTTATCTCTTGCAAGGGAACAAGGGGATATGGAGTTTGAGTTGGTCGCTGCGCCACAGGTCGTTAAAAACAAAGGTGATTTGCCAAGGTTTGTTGATTATTCACCGGACTATAACGGAATGAACGCACTTGCTTTTACTGTGAAAAACAACCACGTTAATTTAAGCGCCAGAGTTTTTGACTATTTATACTCTGAAGAAGGAGCTTTGCTTAAAAACTTTGGTGTAGAGGGCCAAACATACACTATGGAAGACGGCAATCCAAAGTACACTGACTTAATTATGAAAAACCCTGATGGACTTGCAATTGCTCAAGCTATGGCTAAGTATTTCCGTGCAAACACAGATGCACCTGGTATTTCCAATGACCCAAGATATTTAGAGCAATACTATGCTTTTGATTCACAAAAAGAAGCTATAAAAGTTTACAACCAATTCAAAGATAGGGCTAAAGAAGTTGTTTTCCCGGAACAGGTTTCATATACTACCGAACAAGCAACAGAACTTGCGGCAATTATGTCGGATATCGATACCTATAAAAACGAAATGTTTGTAAAGTTTTTACTTGGAACGGAAGATTTGAGCAAATTTGATGAATTTGTTGAAAATATGATGAGTATGGGATTGGAAAAAGTTATTTCAATTCGTCAGGATGCTTACAATCGCTATCAAAATAAATAAGGAGAAACCAAGTATGGCAAATACATCGGACATTGCTTCAATCACAATTGCAGCGAGGCTTTCACAAAGTAAAATAAAGAAGGAACTTTCAAGAAACAAATACTTATATATTATGGCAATTCCTGTTGTTTTATATTATATTGTATTCCACTATTCACCACTTTACGGAGCGTTGATTGCATTCAAAAATTTTGAAGCAAGCAAAGGAATTTGGGGAAGCTCTTGGGTTGGGCTGAAGCATTTTCAGGATTTCTTTGGAAGTATATATTTCACAAGACTTATGAGGAATACAATTTTAATTAACCTGTATAATCTGATATTTGGCTTTCCTGCTCCCATTATTCTTGCTTTGCTTCTTAACGAGCTTAGAAGTAAGAAGTATAAAAGTCTTGTTCAAACAATTTCATATCTCCCGCATTTTATATCCATTATAGTGATATGTGGGATGATAACCGACTTTTTCAGCAAGACCGGGATTGTTACAAATCTTCTTAGAGTTTTTGGTGTACCTCAAATTAACTTATTGTCTATGCCGGAGTATTTTCGTGCGATTTATGTTTCTACGGACATATGGCAGGGAATGGGCTGGAGCAGTATTATTTATTTGAGTGCACTAAGCGGAATCGACAGCGAACTTTATGAGGCGGCAAGTATCGACGGAGCAGGCAGATTTAAGAAATTTTTGAATGTTACTTTCCCGGGACTTATACCGATTATAACTATCTTGTTTATACTTAGAATCGGTCAATCACTAAGCCTTGGGTTTGAAAAAATTATTCTTCTTTATAATCAAAATACTTGGGAAGTTGCAGATGTAATAAGCTCATTTGTGTATCGAAAGGGTATGCTCGAAGGAGGGTCATACAGCTATACTACAGCAGTAGGGCTGTTTAACTCAACGATTAACTTTTGCCTTCTTGTAGGAGCAAACTATATCTCAAGAAAGGTTACAAGCAATAGTCTATGGTAGAGGTGAATTATTATGGTTGAAAAAAGAGGTATAGGAGACTATATTTTTGACACAGCAAATGTAATTATACTGTTTTTTATTATGATTATTACGCTATACCCTTTTACACATGTACTTAGTGCATCTTTAAGTGAAGCCAGGCTTTTGGATGGGTATTCAGGGATTTTGCTTTATCCCAAGGGATTCAGTGTCCAAGCATATCGCCTTGTGTTTAAAAATCCGAATATTTTATCCGGATACACCAACACAATTATTATTTTAGTAGCTGCAACAAGTTTAAATATTGTTTTGACCAGCATGGGTGCGTATATTGTATCAAGAAATCAATTTGCTATCAGGCGTCCGCTGATGCTTATGATTATTTTTACAATGTATTTTAGTGGCGGCATGATTCCAAGATATCTTCTTATTAACAATTATCTTAAACTTAGCAATAATCTTCTTGCGCTTATACTACCTGGTGCTATAAGTGGATATAACCTTATTGTTATGAGAACGAATTTTGAATCCATTCCGGTAAGTCTGGAAGAATCTGCAAAGCTTGATGGCGCAAATGATTTTACTGTTTTATTTAAAATAATCATGCCGTTATCAAAAGCGACAATTGCGGTAATGGTATTGTTTTATGGTGTTGCACACTGGAATGCATGGTTTGATGCGGTTCTTTTTATTCGAGAGCGTCATCTCTATCCGCTTCAACTTATCTTACGAGAGATTCTTATAAGCAACAGCACAGAATCTATGATGGGAGGCGTTGCCGGCGGAGAACAGTTCTATATGAGCGAGAATATAAAATATGCAACCATAATGGTTGCAACTGTACCGATACTTTTAATTTATCCATTTATACAAAAATATTTTGTTAAAGGTGTTATGATTGGTGCGGTAAAAGGATAAGTTTTTATTATTACTTAAGAAAGTAAAAAAAGCACTTTTTAAAATCCTATATAAACTCCGATTTTGGTACAATTAAAAATTCCATCACGGGCGGGTTAGCCATATTAAGGCATAACCCGCCTTAATTTGATGATAAGTGTGCTAATATCCAAAGCCTTGATATAAACCTTTGGGAAAGCGGTGAAATTTCCTGGTCGGTTAACTTTATCTGCGAG
>JAQVDK010000018.1 GCA_028697835.1 Eubacteriales bacterium
ATTAAGACTAAAAAAGGATGGCTTGAAATATATCATGGGGTGAAGGGAAATAGATATAGTTTAGGTGCCGTATTACTGGACTTGGAAGACCCCAGTAAGGTTATCGCAAAGGCTCGAAGCCCGATTTTAACCCCTAATGAACCGTATGAATATTACGGGCATGTAGGCAATGTTGTTTTTTCCTGCGGAGCCATTGCGGACGAGGAAAAGGATGAAATACGGGTTTATTATGGCGCTGCTGATATATGCATAGGATTGGCTACCGGGAAGCTGAGTGAAATAGTGGATTTGTGCATTAATGAAACGGAAGCTTTTGATGAATGGCGATGGAGCTAATTAAGGGATAAATTAAATGTTATATATGTAATCCAGAAATAGAAAGCATAAAAGTAATTGCGCTATGAACTTACATAGCATATGGAAAAAGCGGTTGAAATGTTTTAACAAGCCTTGTTATTGGCTAAACGGCCGCTTTTTCCATACAATATTTTTTTGTTGGCAGTATTTGCAATAGGCCCTGCTTTTCTTCTGGCAGATAATAATGTCATTTTCTATTACAAGGAGTAGTGTTTTTTCGTTCTGTAATTAATGATATTTGTAGATAAACCTTTATATGAAGTGTGAGGAGGGAACAATATGAATTCAAGTGAATACGACATAATTGTTGCTGGAGGTGGCTTGGCTGGCGCAGCTGCTGCAATTTCTGCTGCACGAGAAAATGCAAAGGTCTTATTGATTGAAAAACATGGTTTTTTGGGTGGAATGGCAACGGCAGGATTAGTTAACCCTTTTATGCCTTATGTAATTTGGAAAGCATCATGGACATATGACTGGTCGCAAGTGGTAAATCAAGGGCTTTTCGGAGAAATTTTAAAAGAATTGAAAAGCATGGGAGGGTTACATAGTAATAATGAAACATTTAATGAAGAGTTCTTAAAATTGATTTTAGATAGAATGATGAAAAAATACAATGTAAAAGTACTGCTTCATTCCTTTGTTTCGGATGTATCAAGAAAAGATAATAAAATAGAATCTATTACAATTACAAATAAATCAGGGAATCGGGTATTCAAAGCAAGTTACTTTATAGATGCAACCGGAGATGCTGATGTGAGTGCCTTGGCAGGCTGTGATTTTAAGCTTGGAAGAGATGGGGATAATTTTTGTCAGCCTATGACTTTGTGTTTTAGGTTAGCAAATGTAAACAGAGATTTATATGACCGTGAAAAATCGGTGCCAATGATTAATAAGATTTATAAAAGTTTTAAGGAAAAGGGATTAATAAAAAATCCAAAGGAAAATGTTTTACTCTTTGAGCACGTGGTAGATAATATAGTTCATTTTAATTCAACAAGGGTTGTTGGGAAATCTGCCGTTGATGCACAGCAACTTACTGAAGCAGAAATGGAAGCAAGAGAGCAAGTCTATGAATTATATAGATTCATGAAAGAGAATATTCCCGGGTTTGAAAACTGTCAACTTCTAATGTCTGCCCCGCAAATCGGAGTGCGCGAAAGCAGACGCATTGTAGGTGAATATATAATTACGCAAGAGGATTTATTAAATGCAGTAAAATTTGAAGATTCCATTGCGAGAGGTACATATCCGTTAGATATTCATAATCCCGCCGGAACAGGCACTTATATACAAGATATTCCGTACGGTGACTACTATACAATTCCATATAGGGCTCTTGTGCCAAAAGGTATTGATAATCTTATTGTTGCAGGCCGACCAATATCTTCAACACATGAAGCTCATTCTGCTTATAGAATTATGCCAATATGCACTTCTATTGGTGAGGGTGCAGGTGCGGCGGCGGCAATTGTATCAAAAGAAGGGGGAGCTTTTAAGGATTTAAGCTATAAAAAAATCCATGCTGTAATGGATAAATACAATGCCTTGTATTAAAATCGGTGTAGTTAGGCAAGGGAAGTTTATTGGTTTACAGCTGCACTTGACCGGAAGGATTATGAATAAAGATATATTGTTTATCCGGTAGGATATGAGAAAACAAATAATGTTAGTATAAGAAAGTAAATATATTATAGCTAAGTTATTTGACTACAATGAAAGGTGTGTCGGATAGTGCTTGATAATTCAAAGTGGATAAGTGCTTTGTCGGAATTTGGAACAGTTTGCCCAATATTCAGAAAAACATTTGATGTAAAAAAGGAAATTTTGTATGCCGAACTTAAAATCACAGCTATTGGCTGTTATGTTGCACATATTAACGGAAAACGTGTTGGCAGTTTTATTCTTGCCCCCGGCTGGACGGCTTATCATAGCCGCCTGCAGGTTCAGGAATATGATGTAACAGGGCTGCTTGGAGAAGAAAATGTTTTGGATATAGAAGCAGGTGATGGGTGGCATTTGGGCAGATTGGGCTGGTTGAAAGGAAAGCCGTCCGGCTCGGGCCCAAGCGTTATTTTTGAATTGGAAGTAAAATGCAAAGACAATACTGCCTTGCGCATTGTTAGCGATGAATCAGCAATGGTATCAAAATCACCCAGATTGTTCAGCAGCCTTTATGATGGCGAGATATTTGATTCAAGGATAGAAGAATTTAATTGGGAGCCGGTAAGGGTAATAGAGTATTCCAAGGATACGCTGATACCACAAGAAGGGGAAGATGTGGTCGAAGTGGAAAGGCTATCCCCCGTGGCGATTACCAAGTCAAAAACCGGATATGTCTTGGATTTTGGGCAAAACTTGACCGGATATGTGGAGTTTGCGGTTAATGCGCCGTCCGGTCATGTTGTTGAATTGTATCATGGGGAAATTTTGGACAAATCGGGGGATGTTTATACAGACAACCTGCGTTCGGCATTGCAGAGGATACAGTTAATTGCAAACGGTAAAAAAACTACATACAAGCCGCAATTTTCATTTCAAGGTTTTAGATATGTTCGAGTGGTGAACTGGATAGGCGAGCCCGACCCCAATGATTTTACCGCTATTGTTGTTCACTCGAATATGAAAAGAACAGGGTATTTCTCTTGCTCTAACGAGAAAGTGAACAAGCTTTTCCAAAATATTATATGGGGGCAAAAGGGCAATTTTCTTGATGTTCCCACCGATTGTCCGCAAAGGGATGAGCGGCTTGGCTGGACCGGCGATGCGCAGATATTTATAAAAGCTGCAACGTATAATTTCGATGTGGAGCGTTTTTTTAGCAAATGGCTTAGCGATTTGTCTGTCGAACAATTTGAAGATGGCGGAGTTCCTGCCGTAATACCAAATATTTTAGGCAGGGACAACAGCAGCTCCTCTGCATGGGGAGATGCGGCAGTCATATGTCCTTGGCAGATTTATTTGGCGTATGGCAATAAAGAAATATTAAAGCGTCAATATGACAGCATGTGCAAGTGGATTAATTATATCAAAAACCAAGGAGACAACCCCTATATTTGGAATACGGGGCATCATTTTGGCGATTGGCTTGGTTTGGACGCATCTTATGGAAGCTATGTAGGCGCAACCGACACTGCATTAATCGCAACGGCGTATTTTGCATATTCAACTTCAATATTAGTAAAAGTCGGCAGGGTATTAGGTTATGACACAACCGAATATGAAAGGCTTTATGATAATGTCAGGAAGGCCTTTCAAGATGCTTTTATAAAAGGCGGAAGGTTAACCTCCGACACACAGACTGCCTATGCGCTTGTTATATTCTTTGATTTGGTTGATGATTTGGCGACCTTTGGCGAAAGGCTAAATACGCTTGTTAAAGAAAATGGAAACAAGCTTACAACCGGGTTTGTTGGGACCCCGTATTTGCTTCATGCGCTCTCGAAAACCGGATACCATGAAACTGCATATTCCCTTCTTCTTCAAGAGGAATTTCCGTCGTGGCTTTACTCTGTTAATCAAGGTGCCACAACAATATGGGAGCATTGGGACGGGGTGGACGATGAGGAAAAGCTTTGGAGCACTGATATGAATTCCTTTAACCATTATGCTTATGGTGCGGTTGCTGATTGGATGTATGAGGTTATGGCGGGAATTAAGATTAATGAAAGCAGACCTGCTTTTGAAAATATTATATTTGAGCCAATTACCGATAAACGCATAGATTATGTCAGTGCCTCTGTTGAAACAAAAAATGGGATTGTTTCATCTTCGTGGAAGCGCATGGGCAAAACAGTAACATACACATTTAACGTTCCTCGAGGCAGCACCGGTACAGTTAACTTAAACGGGCAAATCTACAATCTTGAAAGCGGAGAACATATTTTTACGGTAGATGAGTAGTACATACCCTCGGCGCAAGTTAGGCTTATCCTCGGCTTTTGAAAATAATTATGTTGTATGGGAATATCTAAGGCGTGACAGAAGCAAGGCAATAATTTTTGTATTCGGACACGGAATGAATTTTCGGGATGTTCCTCCCAGAATGCGTGTAAGAGGGCTGCAGCCTGAGAAAAACTACAAAGTAAGCGATCTTGAACACTATTTTGAAGATGGATTTAGGGAAGAGGTAGCGCCATATACATCAAAAGGCGATGCTCTTATGAATTTTGGCATACTGGTTGAGCCAAGAGGCGATTATGACTGTCAGATTATTAAAATTGAAGAAGTATAGAAAATGCCAAAGCTGTTTTATAGTCTTGTATAGTATAAAACTAAAGTAACCAATATCTACTGAACAAGCGTAATTTTTCGAAAACGGAAAAAACACCCAACGAACACCGTAAAGCCGAAAAAAGGCGCAGTGAACTTTATTGAAGGCAGGGCTTATTCTTGATATAATCTAATTTATAAAAATATTTAGCAAAACAAGTCAAGAAATTGTGTTTGGAACATGATATCCTATTTGCAAGAGGTGAGGTCATGAATAGTTGGGAGAAGATTAATGCCGTACAGCGTATGCAGGACTTTATTGAAGAAAACTTGAATGCTCCCATTACTTTGTATATGCTGTCCAAAGCGGCGGGATATTCACCTTGGCACTCAGCAAGAATTTTTAAAGAACTTACGGGAAAAACTCCATTTGAGTATATTAGATATTTGCGTCTGTCTGGGGCGGCTGTTGCTCTGCAGCGTGAGAAGGTAAAGATTGTTGATGTTGCCTTTGACTTTGTTTTTGATTCCCATGAAGGGTTTACGAGAGCCTTTTCAAAACAATTTGGAGTTACTCCCCATAAATATGTCAAGGATACTTTGGCGATTAAGCTCTTTATGCCCACGCGCATTCGTGACTATTACCGAAATATTCAGATAGGAGGAAGCTATATGTCAGGCAAACAAAACCCAAACACCGTATTTGTTCAGGTGGTGGATAGACCCAAAAGAAAGTTGATTTTAAAAAGAGGAATAAAGGCAACCCATTATTTTGAGTATTGCGAAGAGGTCGGCTGTGATGTTTGGGATGTACTTGGCAGCATTAAAGAGGCACTTTATGAGCCGATTGGAATGTGGCTGCCTGAAAGCATGAGAAAGCCGGGAACATCGGTTTATGCGCAAGGAGTAGAGGTTTCGGCGGATTTTTCGGGCAAGGTGCCGGAAGGCTTTGAGATGATTGACCTTCCGCCATGCAAAATGATGATTTTTCAAGGTCAGCCATATGACGAAGATAAATTCGAGCAAGCAATAAGTGATATATGGGAGGTAATGAAAACCTATAACCCTGAAGTTTATGGCTTTACATGGGCGGACGATGACGCACCGAGATTTCAGCTTGCCCCCATGGGTTACAGGGGGTATATTGAGGCAAGGCCGGTAAAACAGATTAATACTTAATATGAAGCACTCCTTCGGGAGTGTTTTTTATTGGAAAAGGAAGTTTGTTTCTTGGTAATTTTAAAACTCAATTGATTTACAGGAAAAGCTATGATAAACTTGAAGAAGAAGGAAAAGCTATTTTTGAATGAATATTATACAAATTGAAGAAAATTTAATTGCCGATTGATATCCAAAATTTTGTGTGATATACTATTTTTTGCAAATATTACCTTTTACAGGTTCTGCATGCAAGGCCCAAAAGGTTAATCGCTGCCCGCAAACAAAGCGGTTGTATTTTTAATCCATTGTATCTGCCTTCCGATTTTGCGAATGGTGTTGTTTCTATATAAAATGTAACAAGCGGGGGATACAAAGAATGCTAAAGAACCTAAAGAGCAGTGGAAAATTGCCGACTGTTAAGTTTCTTGATGGAATTACCACTGACAGAACAAAATGCAAAATTATGGAGTATTCTTATTCCTTTAATATAGACAAAACTGCTTGCAGCATTGTTTATATAGTTAATCTAAATCAATGTTTTTCATATACAACAACAAATTTTTTGCTTTTATCACCTGACTCAAAGCTGTATTTGGTTATTTGCATAGTGGTTTGTGTTTTTATGGCAATGTATATTGCAAAATTGAATTACAGACCGATTGAATCCATTATAGGCAACATTCCTACCGGTTATAAAAACGGTACTAACGAATTTTATAATATTAGCTCGTATTTAAAAGAAAAAGAGAGGGATGAGCGCCAGTTTCCCTTAAAAATAAAAAATTATGCCAAAATGCTAACATCCATAGGCGTTGAACATATTTTATACAATTGCATAGATTCTGACGAACTGACCGAGCTGCGCATGCGATATGACATATATTTTAAGTATGAATGTTATTTTGTTGTTTTGTTTGAAACCAACCTAATGTCAAAATCGGACATGGAGCCTGATGAAATATACTCAATCTCGGATGTTGGAATTATTGTAAATACCGTACTTGCTGATATTATTGATACGGGAAAGTATTATTGCACAGATTATTCAAAAGGTATTACTTGTATTGTAAATATAGATAAGTCGGATTTTGAGGATGTTAGCAAAAAAATTATTGAAGCCGGCAGAATAATTGAGAATAAGATGCATCTTAAGCTGGATATTGTAATCAGTGATTTGTGCTATTCTATTGAAGATATGTGCGGCATGATAGGGCTGCAAGAATGCTGTCGTTACCGTCCGTATATATGCGTGGAACGATTGTAATGTCAGATTCACGAAAAGGATATGGTTCGCCCGTATGGTCAAAGATAAAATTATCCCACAAGCTTTGTATAATCTTGCGGCATTTTTTAAAGACAATAGTAATAAAAACGCCCTTTAATTGAAAGAAAAGCAAGGTATCAGCTTGTGCTCGATTTCATAACGGGCTTTAGCAGCTGTATCCATCTTTTTCGCCCCCGTCAGAAATATTTTTCAAGAAATTACTTTGTGCCATAAGCGGCGCATCTATCACTTTATAGCCTTTCCATTTCATGGTGCGGAACTTAAAGTCCAGTATTTCGGCAGGCACATACAACTTGGCGGCTGCTTGAAAGAAAGACAAATCACCGCTTAGCACCTCTAATACATCACTGTCCTGAAGCAGATACTCTGCCGCAAAAATATTTGCTTCATATTCATAACGGTCGGTGGCGTCAAACAATGCAAAGTCATGAAAAGCCTTGGTGCCGGCATGCTTTCCGTGAAGAATGGCATGGCCTAACTCATGGGCGCATATTATCCTCTGCAGGTCACTTGATAAATCACTGTTGATGGTTATAATACGGATTCGGCTTTGTGCCAGAAAAAAGCCCTTGCAACACTTGGGACCGCTGCCCATTGCCGCATACCGCACTATTATGCCCAATGCATCACATAAAAGAAAAGGGTCTGTTTCGTCATACTTGCGGATTATACTGCTCACTTCATCGCAGATATATTTAAAATTTGCCATGGAAATCACCTCACTGCTTTTTATGTTATAAAACTTTAATATGCTGTAAGTGAGGGATTAATCAGCATTCTTTTTTATTCCGAATTTTGCCTTTGCCTGAGCCTTACATTCAAGGTAAGCCTGCATGACGGCCTCAAAGTAAACATCTTTGGCCTCTTGTGGGATTTCGCCGCCTGCAAACAGTGCAATATTGCGCTCCATAAGAAAATCAATCTCACGGGCTGCTTTGCTGCCGTATAATTTTCTGGTTTCCTCAACGTAAGGTTGTTTTTCTATGCCATAGGTAGGGTCGTCTATTTCATCGTTGCTCAAATAATCGACAGAAACCTGTAGCACTTCTGCCAGCTTTCGCAGGTTCCTTGGGCGAGGGCGTGTTCCCGCAGTTTCATAGGCAACCACAGCGCGTGTGGAAACACCAATAAGTTTACCAAGCTCCTCCTGGCTAAGATGTAGAAGGGTTCTTGCTTCACGCACCTTTTCTGAAAATGTTTTCATGGTGTTGCTCCTTTCTTCTTGGAAACTTCTCACAATTCCTACTTTGCTGTTGACAAACTTCCTGGTTGCGGTTATAATAAAAAACGAAGTATAGGAAGTTACATACCTATTATACGGTATGCAACTTCGTGTGTCAATAGAAAAAACAGAAATTTATGAAGTTTTTTTATTGGAGGATGGCTGTGATGTTTTCGGAGCAGATTATTTTGCACAGCGATTTAAACAATTTTTATGCCTCGGTAGAGTGCTTGAAAAATCCAGACCTTCGGGACAAGTTCGTTGCGGTATGCGGGAGTCAGGAGGACAGGCGTGGCATTGTTTTGGCAAAAAACCAACGAGCTAAAATGATGGGGGTAAAAACAGGAGAGCCCATATGGCAGGCAAAACAAAAATGCCCTGATTTAATAACCGTTCCTCCCAATTTTGACGAATATATAAAATACGGAAGGATTGTAAGGGAAATATATTATCGCTACACCGATTTGGTTGAACCTTTTGGCATGGACGAGTGCTGGCTTGACGTGACAGGAAGTACAGGCCTTTTTGGCGACGGCAGCCAAATTGCGCATAAAATAAAGGAACATGTCAAAAGGGAGACCGGGCTTACTGTTTCCGTTGGAGTATCCTTTAGCAAAATATTTGCTAAATTGGGCTCGGATATAAAAAAGCCCGATGCCGTAACGTGCATTGCAAAAGATTCGTTTAAAGAGCTGGTTTGGCCCTTGCCCGCTTCAAATCTTATGGGGGTTGGCAGCGCTACTGCGGCAAGGCTAAAAAAATATAATATTAAAACAATAGGCGACCTTGCAAATACAGACCCTAAAAACCTCAAGGTTTGGTTTGGCATAAACGGTGTCACGCTTTGGCGCTGTGCCAACGGGTTTGATAACTCCGGTGTTGCCCCGTTTGGGTATAAATCTCCTATAAAATCTATTGGACACGGAACGACCTGTGTGAAGGACCTTGTTAATGCGGATGAGGTTTGGAAAGTCATCTTGGAACTTACGCAGGATATCTCACGCAGGCTAAGAGAAAACAAATTGTTGGCGGGGGGTGTTTGCATTGCGGTAAAGGACAATACTTTCCATTACAAAGAATATCAGCATAAAATTGATGTGCCTACCCACAGCACCATGGAAATCGCCAAAGAAGCATTTGGGCTGTTTCAAAAAAGCTACAGATGGAAAAATTGTGTCCGAGCGGTTACGGTGCGTACAATTAATTTGGTATCGGAAAATATGCCGCATCAAATATCCATGCTTTCTGATGAAACCAAAAGAGAAAAAATCGAAAAATTAGAAACCGCCATGGAAGAAATACGTGAGCGTTTTGGTAAGAAGGCAATTACCTATGCATGCCTTCTGGAAGATTTAAAAATGTCGAAGGCAAAAGATGAGGAAATTATTATACCGCGGGCAATGTAACTTACTGTGGCCTTTGTAGCGGCGGATGGCTTGGCGGAAGATAGACAAACCCCATCCTTGAAGACGGTCTTGTTCTTTATTATGATTTTGAAGGCGATTTATCTAACAAGGGCTTGGGAGGCTCGGCGCTTGACGGCGCTTTGGCTTAAATAATATTACCGTTGCAAAAGTTGCTACAGTTTTACATTTGCTTCAGACAAAAAACCCACAGCATAAGTTTATATGCTGTGGGCAAGCGTTAAACATTTAAAGACCATTTTAAGCCGTTTTTATATTTAAAAATCAGTTATTTCTGTTTTGCATCAGCCAAAGGCGTCATGCTTGCAAGAGATTTGCAAAGGAACGCTTTTACGGTTGCGCCTTTTGGCAAATCAGTCTGCTCAAGGTTATACTCTGTATAATCACCTTCAATTTTAGACTCGTCAGTTGTTTTTGAGGCTTTTTTGCTTGGGGCAGCTAAGAAGGTGATATCATAGCCGTCGGTCACCTAATGGTATAAGGAGCATACAAAATAGCAGCAGGATAATAGTCTGTTTCTCCCTGAATAGAAGTTACGGCGGAGAATACATCTATCAAGCTGCCTTTCTCGTTTACTGCTGCTATACCTGCGAATCTATCTATGTTGTTCATCATAGCTGCGGCAAAATAGCAGGATTGCACCGTAGCATTAGCGTAATTGTGTCCAACCAATCCGCCTACATAATACTTCCCGGCAATCGCCCCGGCAGCATAGCAACTGGTTATATACCCAACATTAACTCCTACAAGCGGACCTGCTTCAATGGAGTCGCTTTGAACATTGACATTAACAAGTCCAACATTTTTAATAATACCCCAGTTTTCAGGAAAAAGTGCATTTGCTCCAGAGTAGTTTTTTATACTCAGTCCATTGCCGTCATATGTTCCGGAAAACCTATAGTTATTATTACTAATGTTTAAAGAATTGCCGTTTGAATCAAGAAAATCAATATTGCTTGTTTGCAAATAATATTGATTACTTGATGGATTTTCAAACATTCATTGTAGGTTTTGGGGACTTGAAATTTGGTATGGGTTCTCCTATGTTCCCATGCCAATCGGCATGACTGCCTCGACTGCTTCATTGGCAGAAGCTGTGTGCATATTTATAATCTGCAAAGCCATCATAAAAAGAAAAGCCAATACCATGGTAAACTTTTTTAGGGTGTATTTTTTTAATTTTCAAAGGAACCCCTTCTTTCGTTTTAAAAGATAACTATTTATTTTATTTAAGCTGTCCATAGCCTTTTTTCTATTGCAGATTATATCAAATAAAAAAAGAACCAAACCGATTTTGACCTGAAATGCCGAATTTACACCCTGAAGTGTGCAGTTTATATTGTGTCGTTTTTGCTTTGGATTGTATATGCTTATAGTGATAGTGCCAAGTATATTTTTCAATTAAGATTTTAGCCTCTTTAAATGTTTGGGGTATAGATAATTTTAATAAAAGATACAATATAAATAATGTTAATATTCACAAAGTTTGTTAAAATATCTATTGAAAATGAACGAAAATTGTGATAGTATATTATAGTATCTTTAAGTGATGATAAAAGTATTGCGCCTGCATTGTAGCCGGCGGCTTGGAGGGGTGAAATGACTTACGTAGCTGTTTTAGGCTTTGGAACGGTTGGTTCCGGAGTTGTTGAAATAATTAACAATAATTCATTTATAAATAAGGCTGGCGGCGAGCTTACTGTTAAGGCAATTCTTGATATAAGAGATTTTACAGATAGTCCATATGCACAACTTTTTACCAAGGACTTTGATGCCATACTAAACGATAAGGAAATTTCCATTGTGGTTGAAACCATAGGGGGGATAAACCCTGCTTATGAGTACACGCTTAAAGCTTTAAAAAGCGGCAAAAGCGTTGTCACCTCCAATAAAGAGCTTGTGGCAACCTATGGTGCAGAGCTTATGAGAGTGGCACGTGAAAATAATGCCGTGTATTTGTTCGAGGCGAGTGTTGGCGGCGGCATACCGATTATAAGGCCTCTTAACAACTGCCTTGCGGCTAATGATATTGAAGAAATCATGGGTATTTTAAATGGTACCACCAACTATATCCTAACCCAGATGATTAAAAATGGAGTGTCTTTTGAAAAGGCACTGTCCGACGCTCAGGAAAAAGGCTATGCCGAAAGAAATCCCGAGGCGGATATTGAAGGGCATGATACCTGCAGGAAGATTGCAATCTTGTCTGCACTATCCTATGGAAAACAAATCGACAGCAACCTTATTCCCACAGAAGGAATTACAAAAATCACATTGGAGGACGTAGCCTATGCCCAAAGCATGGACTGTGCCATAAAGCTTATAGGTTACAGCAAAAAGGTAAACGGCGGCGTTTATGCAAGGGTAAGCCCCATGATGCTTTCCAAAGACCACCCTCTTGCAGGTGTGGAAGATGTGTTTAACGCTATTTTGGTCAAGGGCAGCGCCACCGGTGATGTAATGTTCTATGGCAAGGGTGCGGGCAAAATGCCTACCGCCAGTGCGGTTGTGGCTGACTGCATTGATATAGTTAAGCACAAATCCCTTGGCGCACCTTTCTGGGAGGACGGGGGAGAGCTTGTTTTTGACATAGATTTTGAGGATAATTTCTACTTGCGTGTGGCTGCCGGCGACAAGCAAAGATGTGAAAGTGCCGCCCAGGCTGTTTTTGGCAAGGTAAGGTGGCTGGACAGCAACGAAAAAGAAGTTGCCTTTGTTACGGGGAAAATGACCGATAAGGCTTTTAAAGAAGGCGTTGAAAAATTCGAAACACTGGTTGGCAGCGAAAACATCTTAGGAAAAATAAGGGTTTTAATTTAAAAAACGGGGAGCAGCTTATGATAACGGTAAAAGTTCCCGCAACAAGTGCAAATATGGGCCCCGGATTTGACTGTATAGGTATTGCGCTTGGGCTTTATAACACCGTTTCGGTGGAAGAAATTGAAAGTGGCATAAAAATTGACATTCCGGATGAAACCGGAAGGTTTTTGCCCAAAGATGGCAGGAATTTGGTTTACAGGTCCATGGTGGAGGTTTTCAAGGCTGCCGGGCGAAAGCCTAAAGGTGTTCATATAATTCAAAAAAACAATATTCCGGTAACAAGGGGTCTTGGCAGCAGCAGCGCCAGTATTGTAGGCGGTATTATTGCGGCAAATGCTCTTTGCGGCGCCAATATGTCGCAAAACGACATTGTTTCCATGGCGGCAAGGATTGAGGGGCATCCCGACAATACAACCCCTGCCATAGTGGGGGGTATGGCAATTGCTGTTACAAATAATTGCAACACCTATTACCAAAAAATACCTGTGGATAAATCTCATCTTAAGTTTGCGGTTTTTATACCTAATTTTATATTGAGGACTAAAAAGGCAAGAAGTGTGCTTCCCTCGTCAATTCCACATTCCGACGGGGTGTTTAATGCTTCCAGGGCGGCGCTGCTTACCGCTTCGGTGATGGCGCAAAATTACGGAAACCTTAAGGTTGCCCTTGAGGACAGGCTGCACCAGCATTATCGCAAGGGCTTTATTAAGGGAGTGGATAAGATATTTAAAAAGGCCGAGGAAAGCGGTGCGCTGGGCTCGTATATAAGCGGTGCAGGGCCTACAATAGTATCTATCGTAAAAACTGAAGATGAAAATAAGTTTCTTGCCTCCATGTCGCAGTTCCTGCCGCAAAGGCTGGTGGACTGGAGTTTAATCATGTTGGAAGTTGATAATATGGGGGCAAGGTTGATATAAGCTTAAATTTTGACTGAATGGGGGTAAATTGATTTGGGGTTGATTGTTCAGAAATTCGGCGGAAGCTCGGTTGCTGACGTTGAAGGAGTATTTAGAGTTGCACAGCGTGTTGTGGAAACCTATAAGGAAGGCAATTCGGTTATAGTTGTTGTTTCTGCTCAGGGCGACACTACCGATGAGCTTATTGCAAAGGCTGCACAAATAAACGAAAATCCGTCAAAGCGTGAGATGGACGTGCTTCTTTCCACAGGGGAGCAGATTTCCATGTCACTGCTTGCGATGGCTATCGAAAAATTGGGTTTCCCAGTTGTATCGCTTACAGGCTGGCAGGTGGGAATAAGAACCGACAGCCATCACGCAGTTGCGAGGATTCGCAAGATAAACACGGAAAGGCTTAAAAAGGAGCTGGATTCCAGACGAATCGTCATAGTTGCAGGCTTTCAGGGCATTAACAAATATGACGACATAACAACCCTTGGAAGAGGCGGAAGCGACACTACCGCAGTTTCCATTGCAGCGGCTATGCATGCGGATGTGTGTCAGATATTCACGGATGTTGACGGGGTTTACACCGCCGACCCGAGGATTGTTAAAGATGCAAGAAAATTAAATGATATTTCTTACGACGAAATGTTAGAGCTTGCAAGCTTGGGAGCAAATGTTTTGCACAACCGCTCTGTTGAGCTGGCGCTTAAATATAACGTCAAGCTTGAAGTAAGGTCAAGCTTTAATAAAGAAGAAGGAACATCCGTCAAGGAGGTTAGTCAAGTGGAAAAAATGTTGGTAAGAGGCGTTACAAGGGACAATAACACGGCAAGAATTTCGGTTGTAAACATTGAAGATACTCCCGGAAAGGCGTTTAAAATATTTTCCTTGCTTGCAAAAGAGGATATTAACGTAGATGTTATTTTGCAGTCAATCGGCAGGGAAAACACAAAAGACATTTCATTTACCGTTGACAAAAGCAATTTGGAAGCGGCCATTAAAATTTTAAACGATAATTTGGAGTATATTGGGGCATCGGATGTTAAATATGACAAAAACATTTCCAAGGTTTCGGTGGTTGGCGCAGGCATGACCAGCAACCCCGGAGTTGCGGCTCTTATGTTCGAGGCTCTTTATGACGCAGGCGTTAACATTCAAATGATTTCTACATCTGAAATTAAGATTTCCGTGCTTATTGACGAGAAAGACGCCGAAAGGGCCGTTCAGATAATACACAGCAAGTTTAATCTGGCATGAGCGACAAGATAATAGGCAGAAACCCTGTTATAGAGGCTATTAAGGCCGACAGGGACATAGATAAGATTTTCATTGCAAAGGGCAGTGAGGGGAGCATATCCAAAATCATTGCCCTTGCAAGGGAAAAAGGGATTGTGGTTTCGCAAGTAGAGCGGGCAAAGATTAACGAAATAGCGCAAAGCACCGCTCACCAAGGCGTTGTGGCGCTGGCTTTGAGCCATAGCTATGCGGATGTTGATGACATTTTAAAAAGAGCTGAAGAAAAGGGGGAGGCCCCTTTTATAATTATTTTAGACGAGGTTCAAGACCCGCAAAACTTAGGCTCTATTATCCGTACAGCCAACGGCGCAGGCGCTCATGGAATTATAATCCCAAAGCGAAGAAGCGCGGGCCTTGGCTCCGTTGCCGCCAAAATATCCGTCGGAGCGGCGGAATATACGCCGGTTGCCCGGGTTTCAAGCCTTGCGGCAACTATTGACGAGCTTAAAAAGAAAAATATATGGTTTTACGGAACCCATCAAAATGCGCCTTCTGACTACACCGAAGTTGATTACAGCGGCGGTGTGGGTATTGTAATCGGCGGCGAGGGAAAAGGCATGGGAAGGCTTATAACCGAAAAATGCGACTTTTTGGTGAGCATACCCATGAAGGGCGAAATAAACTCCCTTAATGCGTCTGTTGCGGCGGGGGTTTTGATGTATGAGGTTGTGCGTCAAAGGGGCGTCAAGGGCAAGCAGTAAACTTTAAAAGACAAATCGGGAAAGGAGAGCCTTTTATCAAATCTTTTGTGATAGGGGGCGTTTTGTGTATATGGAAAGAGCAATTATAACCGTTATAGGCAAGGACATGAGGGGCATTATAGCAAAGGTCTCTACCTTGCTTTACGAGAATGAAATAAACATTTTGGATATTAGCCAAACTCTTATGCAGGATATGTTTACCATGATTATGCTGTGTGATATATCTGAAAAGAAAACATCTTTTTCCCAGCTGGTTGACACATTGGATAGGCTTGGCAAGGATTTGGGGCTTTCCATTCGCATTCAGCATGAGGACATATTCAATTCAATGCATAGGATATAGAAGTGAGGTCAAGATATGATTACGCCCGGAGAAATAATTGAAACAATAAAGATGATTTCGGAGGAACATCTGGATATACGCACCATTACTATGGGAATTTCCCTTTTGGATTGCATTTCGGACAGCCCGGATAAGACATGCGAAAAAATATACGATAAAATTACCACATGTGCAAAGGACCTTGTAAAAACCGGTGAGGATATAGAGTGCGAATATGGAATCCCCATTATAAACAAACGCATTTCCGTAACACCCATATCGATTATTGCGAAGTCGTGTATTGATGTTGATGACTATGTTAAAATTGCCAAGGCTCTTGACAGGGCGGCGGCGCAAACAGGTGTTAACTTCATTGGCGGCTTTTCTTCATTAGTTCACAAAGGATACACCAAGGGCGACCAGCGGCTGATTGAAAGCATACCATATGCGCTGTCTGAAACAAACTGCGTATGCTCGTCCGTAAACGTGGCTTCCACAAAGGCGGGCATTAACATGGACGCTGTTTTGCAGATGGGGCATGTTATAAAAAAGACTGCAGAGCTGACCGCGGATAAGGGCGGCTTTGGCTGTGCAAAGCTTGTTGTTTTTGCCAATGCTGTGGAGGACAATCCCTTTATGGCGGGGGCGTTTCACGGTGTGGGCGAAGGCGAATGTGTTATAAACGTTGGCGTCAGCGGCCCCGGCGTTGTAAAATCCGCTTTGGAGGCCACAAAAGGTATGCCTTTTGACATTGTTGCGGATACTATTAAAAAGACCGCATTTAAAATTACAAGAATGGGACAGCTTGTGGCGCAGGAGGCTTCAAAAAGGCTGGGAGTGCCATTTGGCATAGTTGACCTGTCCCTTGCGCCAACACCGGCAATTGGTGACAGTGTTGCGCATATATTAGAGGAGATGGGCCTTGAAAAGTGCGGCACCCACGGAACGACGGCGGCTTTGGCCCTTTTAAACGACGCAGTTAAAAAAGGCGGAATTATGGCTTCATCCCATGTGGGCGGGCTTAGCGGCGCATTTATTCCGGTTTCGGAGGATGCCGGCATGATAGATGCTGTGAAATGCGGCTCCCTTTCCCTTGAAAAATTAGAGGCGATGACCTGTGTCTGCTCTGTTGGGCTTGATATGATTGCGGTTCCGGGGGATACTCCGGCTGAAACTATTGCGGCGATTATTGCAGACGAGGCTGCAATTGGAGTGGTAAATTTCAAAACCACTGCGGTAAGAATCATTCCTGCCCCCGGCATGGCTGTTGGCGATATGATTGAATTTGGCGGGCTTTTGGGAACGGCGCCTGTGATGGATGTAAACAGGTTTTCAAGCTTTGACTTTGTCACAAGAGGCGGAAGGATACCCGCCCCCATGCAAAGCCTTAAAAACTGATTAAAGGTAAGTGATAATATGGACTCGGTGTTGTTTAAGATTACCGAAATTGATAAAAAAGCACAGATGATTATAAGTGAAGGGCAAATGGCAAGGGAGCGACTTCCTGCTGAAATAGAAAAGGAGCGGGAGCGGCTTTCTCTTCTTGCTAAGCAAAAGGCCGAGAAAAAAATCAAGGCAATTGCGGCGGAATATGAAAAGCAAGAGCGGAAAAAAATCAGAGAAATAGAAGAAGCGGCAAATCGGCAGATGGAAATTCTGCGGGAAGTATTCGAGAAAAATATGTCCGGGTGGGAAGGAGAAATTTACGAAGCAATAAGAAAGAAGTGAAAAAAAGGTGCTTTTGGATGTGTTTAAATATAGTGCCTCTTTTGCAAAGGTGCAGGCAATGTCGGGCAAGCTTTTGACAAATAAAGACTATGACGAGCTGCTTGGCAAAAGTACGGTAGGTGAGATTGCCTCGTATTTGAAAAATAACACACATTTTTCAAAGGACCTGCAAGGTGTTTTAGAGGCTGATATCCATAGAGGACAGCTTGAAGAGATACTAAATGAGGCGAAAGAGCGGGATTTTATTAAATTAATTAAATTTACACGTGGAAATAATAAAAAATTTCTTTTAACCTATGTCTTAAAATATGAAATAGAGCTTTTAAAGGAAATGGTAAGGCTGCTAAAAAGTGGTCTTTTGTACACGTTTTATCATGATGTAAGCAAATATTACGCCGACCATATGACAATTGACGTTGAAAAGTTGACAAAATCCAAGGACATAACACAATTTATCGAAAATTTAAAAGGCACTCCCTTTTACAATATATTTTCCAAATTAACCTTGGAAAAAGAGGACTTTAACATATTTAACGTGGAAATGATGCTGGATATTTATTATTTCAAGCAATTTTACCAAAACAGCAAAAAGCTTTTGCCGAAAAAAGACTTTATGCTTACCTATGGGCTTTTGAGCAAGGAAGCAGACGTTTTAAACATAATGTGGATAATTCGGAGCAAGAAATATTTTAACATGCCCAAGGAAATTATCTATTCTTTTTTGATGCCTTTCGGAGGTAAGATTAAAGACCGGCAAATAAACGCTCTTGTTGAAGCAAAAAGTGAGAGCGAAATTCAAGAGATTTTAAGCAAAACACCGTACTATCACATTTTTCAAAGCGAGGTTTTATTTACAGAGCAGCATTTTCAAAAATATTTAAACGACCAAAAACAAAAAATCGTAAGGCTCATGCCTTACTGTATTGTGACGATATTAAGTTATATAAGCAGGCGTGAGATAGAGCTTGCAAATATTATAAAAATCATAGAAGGAAAGCGCTACAAGCTTGGTGCTGATGAAATAGAGCCTTACCTTATCAGAATCGGAAATGGCGGTGCGGCATAATGGCAGTTGAAAAAATGAAGCTTATTAACATAATCGGACCCTTAGATGACTTTGACAGGGTTGTGATGGATTATGTTATAGGCAGCAATATTCATTTGGAAAACGTGTTTAATGTTTTTACAAACCAAATAGGGTTTATGCCCTTTGACGATACGAACCCGTATGTTGACTTGATGAAAATAATGGACGATACCTTGAAGATGGCAAAAATCGACCCACACACAATACCAATGACAAGTTATTACCAGACTCCGGCGCAAATTATGGAAACCGCAAGACGCTTAGAGAGCATGGTATCGGGGGTTTTAAGCCAAAAGGAAAAGTTTGAAGGGCTGATTGGCGCTAACGAAAAAATTATAGACCAACTGCAGTATATTGCAGGGGCAAGCTTTAACCTAAACGACTTTTTTGAAATGAAGAATATAAAAGTACGCTTTGGCAGATTGCCCAGAGAATCTTACAAAAGGCTAAATCAGTTTTTAGGAAAATCTTATGCCACGATTTTCTTTAAATTCAGTGAAACCAGGGAATATGTTTATGGGGTTTACTGCTCGCCCATCAGTATAAAGGAAAAAGTAGATACAATCTTTTCATCCCTTTATTTTGAGCGGCTGATGCTGCCCGACAAGGCAAGGGGCGTACCGAGCGAGGTTATTGAAAGGCTTAGGGGCGAGAACGAAGGGTACCAAAAACAGCTTGCAGCATTGGACAAGGAATTTACCCAAATAATAGACGAAGTTAAAGACGAGATTTACCTTGCATATAGCAGCATAAGCCATTTGTATCAGGCGTATGACATCAGGCGGTATGCGGCGCATACAAAGGAGAGCTTTTATATAGCAGGCTGGGTTCCGCAAAGCGAGTGCGACGGTCTGTCCGAGGCTTTGGATAAAGAGCCAAACGTTACGCTTATATTTGAAGAGCCTGATATAGTCAAGCACTTAAATCCGCCTACAAAGCTTAAAAATAACAGGTTAATAAGGCCTTTTGAAAGCTTTGTGGCAATGTATGGCCTGCCCTCTTACAACGAGTTTGATCCTACCGGCCTTTTCGCCATTACCTACAGCTTAATGTTTGGTATTATGTATGGTGATGTGGGGCATGGGCTGGTGCTTGCTTTGGTGGGATTTTTGGTGCAAAGGCGTGGAAATTTTTTAGGACCCATACTTAAAATTTGCGGCTTTGTATCAGCAATTTTTGGCGTGCTCTTTGGCAGCATATTCGGCTTCGAGCTGGAATATAGCTTTATGTATAAGCCCATGGCAACGGAAAACATCATGAAAACCTTAATTGGTGCGGTTGTCATTGGCGCGGTTATTATTACAGCTTCAATGATAGTAAATATGATGAATGGATTTCGTCAAAAGGACATAGGCAGAATTTTGTTCGATGCCAACGGAGTTGCAGGGTTTGTATTTTATTGGGCGGCAATTATCGGTGTTATATCCGCGGTTTTGGGAAACAGCACTTTAAAGGCTTGGTACATTGGGGTGTTTGTGGTTTTGCCTTTGGTTTTGGTGTTCCTTAAAAAACCGCTGGCAAACCTTGTTAGGCGAAGAAAAGATTGGATGCCAAAAGAAAAGGGGCAGTTCTTTTTGGAAAACGCCTTTGAAATGCTTGAGCTTATTTTATCATATATAACAAACACAATTTCCTTTATTCGTGTAGGCGCATTTGCCTTAAACCACGCCGGAATGATGATGGTTGTGTATTCCCTTGCAAATGTCAGCCAGCACAGCTTTGAGAGGCTTGGGTTTTCACAGGTTATGGTTTTGGTTTTGGGCAATGTTTTGGTTTTAGGTCTTGAAGGGCTTTTGGTGGCTATTCAAGTTTTAAGGCTGGAGTTTTACGAAATGTTCAGCCGATATTATTCGGGTCAGGGAAGACCATTTAGCCCAAAAACTTTAATTCAAAAATAAATATATTGGAGGCGTAAGAATGTCGAAAGTCATACTTTTATTATCCATGGTTTTAGTTATTATAACCCCGTCGCTTTTGCATTTTGGGTTTAAAATGAGGGGTAAAAAGCTAAAGACCGTATTGGGTCTTAATATATTCGGCTTTGCAGCTATTTTGGCTGTAACAACGGTATTGATGTTTGGCACAAGCGTTTTTGCAGACCCTCAAGCTGTTGATACAGCTGCGTCGGATTCTTCAGGGCTTGCATATATTGCCGCGGCTTTGGTTACCGGCCTTGCGTCCATAGGCGCGGGTATTGCGGTAGCTTCCTCTGCTTCATCAGCAATTGGCGCAATTTCCGAGGACTCGTCCGTTATGGGCAAGGCGCTTATATTCGTTGCTCTTGCGGAAGGTATTGCCCTTTACGGTCTTTTGATTTCGTTTACCATACTTAGTAAAATAGGATAAGAGGGTAGAAGCCTTGAAAATGTTTCTTATAAGCGATAATATAGACACGCAAATAGGAATGCGCCTTGCAGGGGTGGAAGGCGTGGTTGTTCATGAGCGCGAGGAGTTTATAAATGCTCTGCATGAGGCGGTGGAAAGTAAGGACATAGGCATCGTTCTTATTACCTTTCGCCTTTCCCAGCTTGCGCCCGAGGTTGTATCAGAGGTAAAGCTTAGCCACAGCCTTCCGCTTGTGGTAGAAATTCCTGACCGTCATGGCATGGGAAAATCAGATGATTTTATAACAAAATATGTCCGGGAAGCCATCGGCCTTAAAATATGAGGTGGTATAGATGAATGTTTCACAAGTAAAACTTGCGAACTTTGAGCAAATGGTGCTAAGGGAAGCAGAAACAAAGCGGGACGAAATAATTGCCAAGGTTAACAAGGATAAAAAAGAGGAAATTTCAAAAATTAAGGCGCAAATCGAAAGAGAAACCACAAATTACATTGAAAAGACAGAAAAAAACCTGGCTAAAGAAAAAAACCAGCGCATTGTGCAAAAGCAGCTTTTGGCAAATCAAAAGCTGCTTGAGGAAAGAAACAATCTTATTGACCTGCTTTTTGGGCGCATCAGGACAAGGCTTGTAAAATTTGCAGCCTCCCCCGAATATGAGCGGTACCTTTTGGAAAGGCTCGAGATATGTAGGGAGAAGCTTTCCACAGCAGGCAAGGTTATCCTTTCAAAGCATGATGAAAAGCATGCAGATAAAATTAAAAGCCTTGGATTTAGCATAGCCTATACCGACGAGGATATTATAGGCGGTTTGATTTTAGAAGATTTGGAAAAGGGAATAAGAATTGACGATACAATAGCATCAAAGCTAAGGGATGCAAGGGAAAAATTCTTAGAAACCTATAATTTAAAGATTTGAGCGTGATACTTATGCAAGCAGTAGGAAAAATCAGAAGCATAAACGGCCCTGTAATCCATGTAGAAGATTGCAGGGATTTTAAAATGCACGACCAGGTTTTTGCCGGAGAGTTAAGGCTTATAGGCGAGGTAATCGGCATTGAAGATGATACTGCCATTGTTCAGGTATATGAGGACACCTTGGGAATGAAGGTGGGTGAGGAAGTGGTTTCGGCACAAAGGCCCATGAGCGTGCTTCTTGCCCCCGGCATTATCGGCGGTATATTCGACGGAATCGAAAGACCCCTTAAGGTTATCGAAAATCAAAGCGGCTCTTTTATAGACAGGGGATTGCAGGTTGACCTTTTGGATAAATCTAAAAAATGGAGCGTTCAGATACTTGCAAAAAAGGGGGACAGCGTTTCGCCCGGAGCCATTATCGCCCAAACACCGGAAACACCCGGGGTTATGCACAAGATTATGATTCCGCCAGGTGTTTTTGGGACTATATCGGAAATAGCTCAAAGCGGCGATTATACCATTGACGAGGTAATCGCCAAGGTGGAAACGGAAAAAGGCATTGTGGATATAAAGCTTGCCCAACAGTGGCCCATACGTATTCCAAGGCCGCACAGAGGCAGGGTTAATGTTAAACGCCCCTTGATTACGGGGCAAAGGGTGATAGACACCTTTTTCCCGCTGGCAAAAGGCGGTACCGCTGCTATTCCCGGCGGCTTCGGCACGGGAAAGACTATGACGCAGCACCAGCTTGCAAAGTGGTCCGATGCGGACATTATAGTCTATATCGGCTGCGGGGAGCGGGGCAACGAGATGACGCAGGTTTTGGAGGAGTTTACCTCCCTGGTGGACCCTAAAAGCGGAAATTCGCTGATGGACAGAACAGTCCTTATTGCAAATACATCCAATATGCCGGTTGCCGCCCGTGAGGCAAGCATATACACGGGCATAACCTTGGCGGAATATTATCGGGATATGGGCTATCATGTGGCTATGATGGCGGATTCCACCTCTCGCTGGGCAGAGGCCCTTCGAGAGATTTCCGGAAGGCTTGAGGAAATGCCGGCGGAGGAAGGCTTTCCCGCATATTTGCCTTCAAGCCTTTCCGCTTTTTACGAGCGGGCGGGCTATGTGAAAAACAACAACGAAACAGAAGGCTCCATTACCATAATAGGTGCGGTTTCGCCCCAGGGCGGCGACTTTTCCGAACCTGTAACCCAAAATACAAAACGGTTTGTTCGTGCCTTTTTTGCCCTTGACAGGCAGCTTGCCTACAGGCGGCACTATCCCGCTATAAACTGGCTTACCTCTTACAGCGAATATGTTGGCGAGCTTTCCTTATGGTATGAGGAAAACATAGACGAAAGGTTTATGGAATATCGGGCGCGCCTTCTTGCTCTTCTTCAAGAGGAGGCGAAGCTTAACGAAATTGTAAAGCTTATCGGCAGCGACGTTTTGCCGGACGACCAAAAGCTTGTTTTGGATATTGCAAGGGTTGTGCGCACAGGTTTTCTTCAGCAAAACGCATACCACCAAACCGACACATATGTGCCGCTTAAAAAGCAGTTTTTAATGATGGATGTAATAATTTACCTTTATGAAAAGGCAAAGACGGTTGTGGCTAAAAATATTCCCATTTCACAAATTGCAAAAACGGGAATTTATGAAGATGTAATTGCCATAAAGTATAATATAGATAACGATTCGATTGATAAAATCGAGGAATATAAGCAGAAAATAGACAATGTTTTAAACGAAATTTTGGCAAGCAACGAGGTGGTAATGCGATGAATATAGAGTATTTGGGCTTAAAGTCCATTAGCGGCTCCCTTGTTGTGTTGGACGCAATAGAAGATGCCACTTTCAGCGAAATGGTGCAGATTAAAACCGAATCCGGCGATGTGCGAGACGGCAAAATAATTCAGCTTGCCAAGAACTATACGGTTGTTCAGGTTTTTGAGGGGACACAAGGGCTGTCAAAAACAAACACGTCAACCCGCCTTTTGGGGCGCCCAATGGAGCTTGGCGTTTCAAAGGAGATGCTGGGAAGGGTTTTTGACGGTGTCGGACGCCCCATAGATGGGCTTGGCAGGGTTTTTGCCGAGGAGTATCTTGATGTTAACGGAAAGCCTATGAACCCTGTTTCAAGGGAGTATCCAAGGGATTATATACAAACAGGAATTTCGTCTATCGACGGGCTTACAACCCTTATAAGAGGGCAAAAGCTGCCTATATTTTCGGGAAATGGGCTTCCTCATAACGAGCTTGCCATGCAAATAGCACAGCAGGCAAAAATCAAGGACGCCGATGGCGGCAATTTTGCCATAGTGTTTTGCGCCATGGGCGTGCCAAATGACGTTGCGTCGTACTTTAGGCGGGGGTTTGAAGAAAGCGGGGTTTTAGAGCGTGTTGTAATGTTTTTGAATCTGGCAAACGACCCTGTGGGTGAGAGGATTATAACTCCAAGGTGTGCCCTTACGGCAGCGGAATACCTTGCTTTTCGGCATGATATGCACGTTTTGGTGATACTTACCGACATGACCTCCTATGCGGAGGCGCTGCGCGAGATATCGTCCTCCCAAAACGAAATACCTTCCCGAAAGGGCTATCCGGGCTATTTGTATTCAGACCTTGCTTCAATCTACGAAAGAGCAGGCATGCTAAAGTCCGCAAAGGGCTCTGTAACGCAAATACCTATACTTACCATGCCCAACGACGATATTACCCACCCCATACCGGATTTGACCGGATACATTACCGAAGGGCAGATTGTTTTGGAAAGAAGCCTGTATCAGACGGGAATTTATCCTCCCGTCAGTATTTTGCCTTCCTTGTCGCGCCTTATGAAGGACGGCATTGGCGAGGGATATACAAGGGACGACCATCCGGATACAGCAAACCAGCTTTTTGCTTCTTATTCCCGTGTGCAAGAGGTGCGCTCCCTTGCTTCGGTTATAGGCGAGGATGAGCTTTCCGATACCGATAAGTGCTATTTGGAATTTGGCAGCGCTTTTGAAAAGGAGTTCATATCACAAGGCAGGGAAGAAAACAGGGATATTGAAAAGACCTTAAACCTTGGCTGGGAAATTTTAAAAATCCTGCCCCGCAAGGAGCTTTCAAGGATTGACACGAAAATTTTGGCAAAGTATTATCCGGTTGGGAGTGAGGGTTAGTGGACCTTACGCTTTTTCCTACAAAGGGAAACTTAATTTTGGCAAAAAACTCCCTCCGCTTGGCAACCCAGGGCTATGCTCTGCTTGATAAAAAGCGGAATGTTTTAATTCGTGAAATGATGGAGTTTATCGAAGCGGCAAAGGATATCCAATCCCAAATTGACACAACCTTTTCCGAGGCTTACCGTGCCCTGCAGATAGCTAACCTCAATTTTGGAATAAATACGGTGGGCAGAATTTCCTATGCGGTGCCTGTTGAAGATGGTATAAAAATAAGGCACAAAAGCGTTATGGGGGTTGAAATCCCCCTTGTTGACGATGAGACGTCGGAAGAAGGGCTGTACCCTTATGGTTTTTACCGTACAGGTTTTGCCCTTGACGAAGCGCACAAGAAGTTTGAAAAGGTAAAACACCTTTCTTTAAAGCTGGCCCAGGTGGAAACCTCCGTATATCGTTTGGCGGCAAGCATTAAAAAGACTCAAAAAAGGGCAAACGCCCTGAAAAATATCATTATTCCAAAATATGAAGAGGCGGTAAATCAAATTCAAAATGCCTTGGAGGAAAAAGAACGAGAAGAATTTACAAGGCTTAAGGTTATAAAGAAAATGAAATGAGGAGGAAATGTTCCCTCCTCATTTTTGTATGTTGTAGAAAATTACTGTAAAATTATTGTTGCGTGAAATGTTGTTTGCTTATACTTTGCGCACATTAGCCTGCGGACGCTGTCCGCTTGCCAGCGGTGCTATCCAATGGTCTGCGGGTGCTACCCGCCGGACGCTGCCCACTTTTTTATTGAGTTCCGAAAAGCCTGTCACCTGCATCGCCAAGACCGGGGACTATGTAGCCATTTTCGTTTAAGCCTTCGTCAACGGCCCCAACATATAAGGTTATATCAGGGTGTCTGTCTGTAACACATTTAATGCCTTCCGGAGCCGCCACAATTGACATAAGCTTTATGTTTTTGGCGCCTCTTGCTTTAATAAGGTCAACAGCCGCTGCAACAGAGCCGCCGGTGGCAAGCATGGGGTCAAGCACAATAACAAGCCTTTCGCTAATATCGCTTGGAAGCTTGCAATAGTATTCCACAGGCTGCAGTGTATCATGGTCACGATACAACCCTATATGCCCCACTTTAGCGTTTGGTATAAGGGTTCTGATACCGTCAACCATACCCAACCCTGCCCTTAAAACAGGAACTGCGCACAGTTTTTTGCCCTCTATGACCTTTTGCATGGTTTTTGTAAGAGGTGTTTCTATTTCTATGTCTTTTAAAGGCAAATCCCGCGTAGCTTCGTATGCCATAAGCATGGATATTTCTTCAACAAGCTCGCAAAATTCTTTGTGTCCTGTAGAAGTTTTTCTAAGGATTGTGATTTTATGCCGAATCAAAGGATGTTCCATTACTACAACATTTTGCATATGCATACCAAAAACTCCTTTATCAAAAAGTGTAGGTTCACTTTAAACCTACAAAATTATATAACAAATTCGTCAAAATAGCAAGTAATAAAAAGTTTTA
>JAQVDK010000093.1 GCA_028697835.1 Eubacteriales bacterium
TATTTTTTTCAGCACCACTTCGCTGCCTTGCCCCAAATAGTTTTCTATTTCCGTATAAAGCCTTTTAGATGGTGTAACCCAATACTTTTTAGGTGCCGCAACGCAGGTTTTGTCCTTTTCAAGATAAAGAAAAACCTCCACATCCCCGCTAAAAATCTCCAAAATTTCGGTAAGCCCCTTTATTTTGCCCTCCACACCGGAGGGCACCTTTACATACAGCCTTTCCCTGCCGCCGGGAGCTTCCAAAGGTGCAGCCATTTCCATAATAAGCTTTGGGTTTTCGTCCTCTTTAACGCTGATTCTGCCGGTAATCCTAACCAATTTTTCAACCTCAAGCACATGGTCAAAAACAGTCAAAACCTTCGGAAACACTATTATTTCCATAACACCGCTCAAATCCTCGAGGGTTAAAAACGCCATTTCCTCGTCTCTTTTGGTGTATTTTCTTGACTTATGGGTGATAATTCCCGCAAGGTTAATCACCTGCCCGTCGGAAAACTCCCCGTCGCCATCCTCCAAAAAGCTTGCTATAACAGACCAGATTGGAGCAGTGCTGTTTTTTGCAATCAAAGCCTTATATCCATCCAAAGGATGTCCGGAAACAAAGATGCCCAAAACCTCTTTTTCCATTGCCAAAAGCTCGGTTTGCACAAATTCCGCAACATCCGGAAGATTATCTGACACATCGCCCTCACCAATTAAGGAAAGCTGCCCTTGCAGATTGTTTCTCCTCCTGTCCGCAGCCTCCGACATAATTTTCTCATAAGATGCAAGATACTGGCTTCGCCTTCCCCCCAAGCTGTCAAAAGCCCCTGCACGAATCAGCGACTCCAGCGCCCTTTTATTCAGTCCTCCGTCCATCATTCGCAAACAAAAGTCCGTAAGGCAGGTAAATTTCCCGTTTTCCCTCTCTTTTACAATTTCATCAACCAGCCCCTTGCCCACATTTTTTACCGCCGCCAGCCCAAAGCGTATATCCCTGCCCAAAACGCTAAAAGCGTCCACGCTTTCGTTAATATCGGGCGGCAGGAGCCTTATTCCCATTTTGCTCATTTCCGTAATATATTGGCTTATCTTTGCCGCATCCTCCATATGGGTGGACAAAAGCGCCGCCATAAACTCCACAGGGTAGAAGGTTTTAAGCCAAGCCGTTTGATACGCTACTTTAGCATATGCGGCGGCATGGGATTTGTTGAATGCGTACTTGGCAAAATCAGCCATATCGTCAAAGATTTCAAAGGCAACTTTTTCGGGAACTCCCCTATTTACAGCACCCTCAACGCCATCGCCCCCATAGATGAAAATTTGCCGCTCCCGCTCCATAACATCGGACCTTTTCTTACTCATGGCACGGCGCAAAATGTCCGCCCTGCCCAAAGAATAACCCGCCAGGGAGCGTACAATCTGCATAACCTGCTCCTGATACACAATGCAGCCGTATGTCATTTTCAAAATCGGTTCAAGCAGAGGGTGTTTATATTTTAAATTATTTATGTTGTTTTTATTTTTAATATATGTTGGGATAGAGTCCATGGGCCCCGGGCGGTACAGGGAAATGCCCGCTATAATATCCTCCAGGCACCTTGGCTGAAGCTCGCGAAGAAAAGCCCTCATACCCCTGCTCTCAAGCTGGAATATGCCGTCGGTGTTGCCGGAGGAAATCATCTCATAAACCTTGGGCTCGTCTTTCAAATTGTTAATGTCTATGGTTTTATCCTTTATGTTTTTTATGGTGTTTGCAATAATGGACAAATTGCGAAGCCCCAAAAAGTCCATCTTCAAAAGCCCCAGCTCTTCCAAGGTGGTCATGGTAAACTGGGTTACCACCGTATTGTCCGAAAGCTGCAGCGGCACATAATCGCTTAAATCCTGCCTGGTTATCACAACCCCTGCCGCATGGGTGGAAGCATGACGGGGAAGCCCCTCAAGCTCTGTGGCAATGTCTATAATCCGCTTTGCATTTGGGTTTCGCTCATACATTTCCCGAAGGGCTTTGTTTTCCTTCATTGCATTTTCCAGGGTCTGGTTTATGTCAAAGGGAATCATTTTTGCAATGGCGTCAACCTCCCCATAAGAAATGTCCAAAACCCGTCCAACATCACGAACAGCCTGCCTTGCCTTCATGGTACCAAATGTTATAATCTGCGCAACACGGTTTTTTCCGTATTTATTTACCACATAATCTATAACCTCGCCCCTGCGCTCATAGTCAAAATCAATATCAATATCCGGCATTGTCACCCTTTCGGGGTTTAAAAACCGCTCAAAAAGAAGCCCGTTTTCAATAGGGTCCACATCTGTAATGTTAAGGCAGTAGGAAACCAGGCTGCCTGCGGCGCTGCCCCTTCCCGGCCCTACAAAAATGCCCTTATCCTTGGCAAATTTTATAAAATCCCAAACGATAAGGAAGTAATCCGTAAACCCCATAGAGTTTATGGTGTCAAGCTCAAATTTAAGCCTTTCCTCAAGCTCCCTTGTAACCCCGCCGTATCTGGATTTCAGCCCCTCGTAGCACAGTTTTTTCAAATACTCGTCGGCACGCTCCCCTTCGGGCAAATCAAACACAGGAAGGTGATACTTTCCAAATTCCAGCTCCACATTGCACATATCGGCAATCCTGACGGTGTTTTCAACAGCCCCGGGAAGCTGCGCCAACACCCTTTCCATCTCAACGCCGCTTTTCAAATAAAACTCATTGCCCTCGAATTTCATCCTGTCCTCGTCATACAAGGTCTTTCCCGTTTGTATGCACATTAGGACATCTTGAAACTGGGCATCTCGCTTGTTTACATAATGCACATCGTTTGTCGCCACCAGACCCACGCCAAACTCCTGCGCCAGGATAGACAGCCCCTGATTTATCTTCGCCTCCTCGGGGTCGCCGTGGTTTTGCACCTCAAGGAAAAAGTTTTCCTTTCCGAATATGCCTATATACTCCTTTACCAAAAGCCTTGCCCCGTCCATATCGTTTGCCAAAATAGCCTGGGGTATCTCCCCTGCCTTGCAGGCGGAAAGGCATATAAGCCCCTTGGAATATTTTCTTAAAACCTGCTTGTCCGCCCTTGGCTTTACGTAAAACCCTTCCAGGTGGGCAATGCTGACAATTTTCATAAGGTTTTTGTACCCCGCATTGTCCTTTGCAAGCAAAACAAGGTGGCTTCGCCTAAAGTCCTCCTCATAGGTCTTGTCATGCAGGCTCCTTGGCGCAACATATATTTCGCAGCCTAAAATGGGCTTAACTCCTGCACTTTTCGCCTCCTTGTAAAAATCCACCACCCCATACATAACACCATGGTCGGTAATTGCAATCGCCTTTTGACCCAATTCCTTGGCACGGGAAATAAGCCTATCAATACGGCTTGCGCCGTCTAATAAGCTGTATGCCGTATGAACATGAAGATGCACAAAATCAACCATGTAAGCTTTCGGGGCTGTCCCCTTTCCTCTCTTTGTTTTTTATGTCAACTCTTTTGCAATCTTTAAAATTTTACGCATCCTATGGTTTACGCCCGATTTCGTCATACCTATTTTCGCCGCAAGCTCGCCCATGGATGCCTCGGCATTTTCAAGCCTAAGCCTTGCAACCTCCACAAGCTGCGGCGGCAGGCTTTCAAGCCCGATTTTGCTGTCTATATGCCTTATGGCCATAGCCTGAATCACAGCCGCCTCGGCGGTTTTCCCCGCATTGGCGGTCTCGCAGTTTACCAGCCGGTTGGTAGCATTCCTGACCTCTTTTTCTATTTTAACATTAACAAACTCCATCATCTGGCTATGTGCGCCGATAGCCGCAAGAAAGTCCTGTATTTGCTGGCTGTCTTTAATATAAAACACATAGTTTCCCTTTCGGTTTATAAACTTGGAGCCCACTCCAAAATACTCTAAAATATTCGCAAAATCCTTGCACAAAGTATAATACCCTGTGACAAGCTCTAAATGATAGCCCTTTTCCGGGTCGGAAACAGAGCCGCTTCCCAAAAAAGCCCCTCTTGCAACCGCGCTTTTGCAGCAGGGCCTTCGGATTATCTCATCATCAAGCCGAATGGGCACACTGGCAAGGCGCATATCACGCAAAAACTTCAAAGCATCTGCCCCGCACACCGCCACGGTGTATATGCCGCTTGGGCTTTTGGCAGGCTCCGTTTTATAGTTATAAAGCCTTTCCAAAAGAGTACACATTCGCATTGCAACACATTCGTGCTCGGTATTTATCTTGATTATATCGCCAAATATTTGTGCGCCAAAGCAAATTATACCCACAAGCTCCGAACGAGTACAGCAAATTTCCTCAAGCTCCAGCTTGCTTACTTCGTTTTTAACTTTTGACGCAAACGACATATTCCTCACCACTGACCTTTTTGTTTAATTATATCACTAAAATTGAAAATTGGCAACAGCGTATCCATTTTTTTCCTTGTTGACAAACGGAAAATTTTGTTGTATAATTGTATTAAGTCTTTAATACAGTAAGGAGTTGATGCCATGCCTTGGGATTTTGACAACAGTCTGCCCATTTATTTGCAGATAATGGACAAAATAAAGCTAAAAATTATCTCCGGAAAATACAGGTCCGGTGAAAAGCTGCCTTCTGTAAGGGAGTTGGCGCAAGAAGCGGGAGTAAACCCCAACACCATGCAAAGGGCTCTTTTTGAGCTTGAACGGGAGGGACTGATTTTTTCCGTAAGGACCAGCGGTCGGTTTGTTACCGAGGACGAGCAGCTTATAGGAGCGCTTCGGCACAATTTGGCAATGGAAAAGATAAGCGAATTTTTTGAATCCCTAAAGGCTTTAGGGTATTCAACCACCGAAATCAAGCAAATTATTGATGAAAATATCAAGTTATTAGAAAAGGGTGAATAAGATGTCAGAAATATTGAAATTAAACAGCCTTGAAAAACGCTTTGGCAGCAACATGGCGCTGCACAATGTAAACCTTTCCATAGAAAGCGGAAAAATAGTCGGACTTTTAGGACCAAACGGCAGCGGCAAAACAACCCTGCTAAAGATTGCAAACGGGCTTTTGCAGCCTACATCGGGCGAAATTTTAATCGGCGGCGAAAAGCCGGGTGTGGAAACCAAAAGCATGGTTTCATACCTTCCCGAGCGGACATATATAAACAATTGGATGAGGGCAAAAGACCTTTTGGACTTTTTTGGCGATTTCTACGCCGATTTTGACAGAAGCAAAGCGGTGGATATGCTGTCCTCTTTGGGAATCGAGCCTAATACCAAGCTTAAAGAGATGTCCAAGGGCACAAAAGAGAAGGTGCAATTGGTTTTGGTAATGTCCAGGCAGGCAAAGCTATATCTTCTTGACGAGCCCATAGGCGGCGTTGACCCTGCCGCACGGGATTATATTTTAAATACCATAATTTCAAACTATAACGAAAACTCCACCGTCATTATTTCCACCCATCTTATTCAAGATGTGGAAAAATTGTTTGATGAAGTTATATTTCTTTCAAAAGGCGAGGTTTTATTTCACGATAGTGTGGATAATGTGCGTGAGAAAAACGGCAAGTCCATTGACCAACTGTTCAGGGAGGTGTTCAAATGCTAAGAAAGCTTTTGAAGTATGAAATAAAGGCATCCGCAAGGAAATTCCTGCCCCTTTACGGAGCCATACTATTCTTTTCGTTAATATTCAACCTAAACATGCAATTTATCAAAAACGATACGTTTACAGGCATATCCGCATTGGTTTTGGTTTCATTGTTTATTGCCCTGGGAGTAATTACCCTTATGACCATAATCGGAAGGTTTAAAGATAACCTGCTCTCCGACGAGGGGTATTTGATGTTTACCCTTCCCGTTT
>JAQVDK010000019.1 GCA_028697835.1 Eubacteriales bacterium
AGGCATTTTCATTCCCATGAAAATGCCTGTTTTTAATTTGTGTGAATTTGCGCTAATCAGAGTTTTATTTCGGGGTTTGTGTTTTCCATATGGTAAAAAGCCCCGCCCTTTGCATATAAACAATAATGGTAACCAAAATAGGCATACCAATAAGCCCTAAAACGCCAAACAGCCTGTAGCCGGCGTACATTCCCAAAACCGTTATGATGGGGTAGGTGCCAAGGGTGCTGCTCATAATCTTCGGCTCTATAAACTGCCTTACCACAAGTATGATTATATACAGCACAAGAAGGCTTACACCCAGCCTGATATCCCCCAGGATTAAGGAAACAATGCTCCATGGTACCAACACCCCGCCTGTGCCGATTGCAGGAAGGGCGTCCAAAAAGCTAATAATAAGCGCCAACAAAAAGGCATATTGTATATTCAAAATGGTAAAGCCCACAAACAGCTCGAAAAAAGTTATCAGCATAATAATTGCCATTCCCTTTAAATACTTTCCAAGGGCGGAGAAGGCATATTTTTTCACCTGCAGCATATGCCCCATTACCTTTTCGGGAAACTGGTTGGCTATGCTTTGCATAATAAAGTCGTAGTCCTTAACCAAAAACACGCTGCAAAATAAAAATGTAACGGTAAAAATCAAAATATGCGGAAGAGAAGAGGCAATCCCCGTTGCCGCATTAAGTATTTTTTGCGTTGCAGGCATTATAAACGAGGTTAGTGAAGCAGTAATCTCCTCGATTGCCGCATTTATGTCTATTATTGAAAATTCATGGTTGAATCCGGCACTGAAATTCCTCCATTTTTCCATTATGCTTTCAATTGTTGCGGGCATTGACGCCATAATGGAGGGAAGCTGGCGCGAAAGCAAAGAAAGCTCCGTAACCACCCTGTTTACAACAGCGTATAAAACTCCAAACACCAATGCCAAAACAATACACAGTGAGAAGGCTGTTGCAAGCACGTTCGGAAATTTGAGTTTTTTCAAGAAAACCACCATAGGTCTTGTAATAAGCGCAACTGCCAAAGCACATAAAAACGGAAGGAATATGGCAATTAAATTTGGCAGTATATTCATAACAAAAAAGTATCCTATTACGATATAAGCCACCACAAGTAAAAAACGCAAATGCTTGTTTTCCGGCATATATTCACCCCTTAATAAAATAATCCATCAGCTTATATCCCTTTTCGATAAATTTACCCTTCTTGCCGTTAGCCTCGGTATAGGTCAGATTGGACCCACTATCCCCGAAGCGGTAGATGGCGTACGGAACAGGGTCATGCACATGAGTCCCCAAAGACAAGGGGGTTGGATGGTCCGGAAGGACCATAATTGAAAACTCCTGCTTTTTCTCCGTCAATGTATCAAAAATCGGCTTTATGACCTTCTCGTCAATAAGCTCAATTGCACGCACTTTGTTTTCCGTTTCGAAGCGGTGTCCGCACTCGTCGGGAGCCTCGATATGAACATATACAAAGTCACTTTCCTCAAGGCAGGATATGGCGGCGTTGGCTTTTCCCTCAAAATTTGTATGTATGTTCCCGGTTGCGCCTTCAACCTCGACTGACTTCATGCCTGCACAAATTCCAATGCCCTTTACCAGGTCCACAGCGGAGATAACACAGCCCTTTATGCCGTATTTGTCCTGAAAGGAGGAGAGGGACGGTTTTTTGCCTTGACCCCAAATCCAAATAGAGTTTGCGGGCCGCAATCCTTTTTCAACACGCTTTAAATTAATTGGATGATTTTTCAAAATTGTATTGCTTTTCTCCATTAAATGAAGTATAATAGGACTATCGGGAAGATATTTTGCAATAGGCTTTCCCGATATATCGTGGGGAGGGGTAAGTTTATACTCTGTATCGCAGCCCTTCCACACCATAAGATGGCGATAGGATATACCGCCGTAAAAGGTTAGGAATTCATTTCCAAGCTGTTTGTTAATATCTTGCATAATTGCTCTGGCTTCCCGGGTGGAGATTTCGTCAGAGCTATAATCTATCATAGTTTTGTTGGAATAAGGCTCTTCATCGGACAGCGTAACGAGGTTTGCACGAAACGCAGTATCATTGTCACCCAAGTTAACGCCCATGCTCACACCCTCGAGGGGGGAGCGGCCCGTGTAGTATTTGTAAGGGTCGTATCCCATTGCAGACAGATTTGCAACGTCACTTCCCGGAGGAAAGTCCTTCGGAACGGTTTGCACAAGACCAATTTCGCCCTTTTGGGCTATCATGTCCATATACGGCTTTTTGGCGACTTCCAAGGGTGTTTTGCCTCCTAAGGATTCTACAGGATAATCCGCCATGCCGTCTCCTAAAATCACAATATATTTCAATAGTGTCACTCCTTATTGTTTGCAGTAGATTTAAGGTTTTATATGTAAAAATTTTCATAACGTGATATAAACATTGTATCAGATTTACCGGTTGCTTACAATACATTATTTATTAAATTTTTATTAATTTTACAAAGTGAGCATAAATTAAAGTATTTTAAGTATATATATTGTGTCAACAATATAGTATTGTGCCAAAAATAAAGAAAATTTTATATAAAAAATCAAAATAGGGGGTATTGATTTATGGCTTTTATAACCTGTCCTAAATGCAAGGAAGACAACAAGGACACTGCAATAATGTGTGTCAATTGCTTTGCAACATTGAGAAAAACCGGTCAAGGGGAAGCCGATGCGAAAACCCAAACACCTGAACCGCCTAAAAAAACGGGTTTCTTAAAACAACTGCTAAACAGAAAAAATCTTAACAGTCAAACATAAAAAACAGCACATAGGGGCTCCTATGTGCTGTTTTTTTGCGAAAAACCGCCCCAAAGCGGCGAACGATATTGCCCCAAGGCTTACAATTAAACAAAGCTTCGGTGGAATAAATCCGATTTATAATATATTAAAAAGCAGCTTCAGCGCTTCGGCTCTTGTTATTTCTCTAAGTGGCTGGAGGGTGTTGTCATCATAACCGGACATAATCCCTTGGGCAAGCATTATTTCAAAGCTCTCCATCGCCCACCAGGGAACATCCTCCAAATCGTCCAAGGTTATTTCCATCCTCATAAGGTCTTTGGGCAAAATCCTTGCAAGAATGGCAACTACCTCGCCCCTTGTTATGTTGCTGGCAAAGTCGAAGGCAATACTCTCGTCCTCCATGATTTTTCCGTTAATAAGACCGATATCCGTCATGGCGCAAACGGCATTTTTCCCCCACGAAGGTATCAAATTCGCGTCGGAAAAAGACAAAGCAACATTTGAAAAGTCCTTTTCCTCAAGGTTTAGATACCTTGTAAGCATTACTGCAAATTCTCCTCGAGTCATCTGCTTATCCGGCATAAAAATGTATGTGCCGTCATCTTCCTTAAAACCGCTTATTATACCCATTTCACTCATATAATCAATGATTTTTTCACCCCAATGGGAGGAAGTGTCCATAAAGCCGCGGCTTGGAATGTGCCCGTCTATTTGATGTATAAACATTTTTGTCTTGCCCAAGGAATTTGTAATATTAACCCTTACCTTGTGCATACTGTCGTTCGGCTTTTTGATTGACACAGTTTCCCCATCAAAAGAAAAGTCCGCATCCTCACCGTCCAAATATGCCTTGATACCTTTTTGGTCAACAGGTATTTCATCTACATTCATAAGTTTTAGGTTTACATAATCCTCATCCTCGTAAAACTCGCCTGTGGTATAGGTGCTAACCTCATATATATCCTCGTTTACTATATTTACATTAAAAACTTCTGTTTTATCTCCTGCGGATACAAGTATTTTGCCTTTTGCCGCCTTTTTGGTTGCCCTAAATACGCCTTCGCTGTCTATCTCGCCAATATCTCCTTCAACCTCCCATGTGAAACATCGGTCGTTGCACACTAAATAAGCATTACCCACAGCAGCCCTTGCCCTAAAGTTTATAACGTCCTCCACCCTGAAGGTAAAGTCACGGATAGGGCTGTTGTTATCTTCATTGACAAGCTCTACCCTGTCGGGGGTGGAATAAACCGGATAGGTTATGCTGCCCTGGGCCTTGCCTGCCTTGGCGTTTATGGTAATTTCCCCTTCCTGCAGGAAGGTTACGTTCATGCCTTCAATCAAAACATCATCTTCGGATGTGAGAATTACATCGCCGTCGATGTCCATGGGATGGAAATTGTCGTCCGCACCGACAGCCGATATGGTCTGGGACGCACCTACAAGGTATTTTTCGTAATAAGGCGTAAGATATAGGTGTGTTAAACGACCGGTAGGCATGGTATAGTCTATAAGCCCTACAAAATTTGCAACAGCCCTTGGCGCTCCATCCGAAGGGGAATTTAAAAGGGACATGGCACTGCCCCCCGGCATACGCCCCATAACGGATGTGGAGCCTCCGCCGTCCAAATTAACAGCATCAACACAGCCAAGCTCCTTAAGCCGCCTTGCCAAGGTAGGAAGGCGAAGTCCATAGCTTTTGCCCGGCTGGCGGCCGTCTATGGCGTAAAACACCACACTGCCATCGGCACGAACACCAATGGCGGTTCTTGGCGCCGCCGCCTCGTCCGGGGTTACAATTTCCCCGTCTGCCAAAAGCCTGCCCCCTGTGCAGCCTAAAATGTATTTTGCACTGCTCCACCTTTCGTCCTCAATAACTTCTGTGGAAAAGCTAACCTGCGCACCTTCTTCAAACAGGGCAAGCTGCTCCCTAAGGGCATTTGCCTCGTCGCTTTCATCGGAATCGTCAACCTCTAAAAACAAAATTATCTGTCCATGGGAAATAGGCGTTGATTCCTCGGAATAAATAACGGATTCAACAACGCCTGTTACCGTATCGTTAGCTTTTAGTCGCCCGTCAAGCTGACCTATTAGAATTTTTGTTGCCTTTGCCGCGGAGTGGGTCTGGTCGCCGAACCTATCGGTTAAAAGGTACCAGGATTTTGGCTGGGGGTATTTATTTATATTATAAATAGGAAATGACTCCTCGCCTACCCGTACCCCCGCATTAATGGCAACATCGGATACAAATGCGGTGCCGTCCTCGTTAAATCCAATGGCGCTTTGAAAACCGCCCAAAGCAGTGATTATTTCACCGTCCATTACCATATTGCTCATAGGGACTCCCGTTGCAAAAGAGAAAAAATCGGCATTCATCATCATAATCGGATTTTTATCGTCAAGCCTGTCTGCCATATTTACAATGGTCCTTTTTCCGTACAGTGACCAGTCGTTTATTATTGCAGGAGTTACATCCTCATTAGGTAAATATTCAAAAAAATATTCCGTTTGGCGATTAACTCCCGCTTGGTCACTAAACACAATATTTTTGTTATAATATGTACCTTTTCCAACGGGAATCCGCATGGTGTATAAAGTCTCGCTTCCTAAAACAGAGGCGTGGGCGCCCAAAGCAGTGAAAGCAAAAACAATAGATAAAAAAAGAGCGGTTATTCTTTTTTTCATGACCATATCCTCCTTACCTCTCTTTCTATATCCTTCTATAATATTTTAGCATATTTTTTTTTGTTTTTCTATACATTAGTTCCAATTGTATTTCTATTGTAAAATAAAAAAGGATAAAACCCCCGGCAAAGCCCAATTTTTCTAAAAAATAAAACAAGCGAAAGAGCTCTCTCGCTTGTTTTATATATTTATTCTACATTTTCGACAGAATTTTTATCGGTTTTAAGCAAGTCGCGAATTTCCTCTAAAAGAATAACGGTATCGTCTTTTTTGGGTGGCTGCTGGGCCTCCTGATTTTCCTTTTTCCTTATTATATTCCCTATAACCTTAATGAATATAAATATGGAAGCAGCAATAATCAAAAAATCCACAACTGTTTGCATAAAGCTTCCGTATTTTACGGAAAGCTCGGCAACTCCCGCCGCCTCGTCAGCACTTTTTATAACCCATTTAAGGTCGGACATATCGTTTCCGCCAAGTACCGCTCCAAAAAGGGGCATTATAAGGTCGTTTACCACGGAGGTTACAATCTTGCTGAAAGCGCCGCCCACAATAACACCTATGGCCATGTCGAAAACATTTCCCTTGAAAGCAAACTTTTTAAAGTCCTCAAATATCTTTTTCATATGCACCTAACCTTTTTACTGGGTTATAATTATGGTATTGGCAGCATATGTTCCATAGCTGTCCAATGCCCCCAAAACAATTACGGACCTACCAGGCTCGATGCCCTTTACGGTGGAAACCCGTGTGTTGGTGTTGTCTATAATTTTTACATTGGATTTTGCCACAACGGTTTGGGAAGAGGTTTTCCCCGTCGTAGTGTCGATAACATCCATTGTAATAACATTATACACAGGGTTTACGGATGTAATTATGCCTATAAGCTGGGACGGCACAACGGTTGACGCAATCTTTACCTTGTCTATGTTCTCGCTTTTTAGCGATATGGTTGCGGTTGCGCCCAGCCTCATATCGTAAATGGTGGCTTCTTGGTCGTCAACATAGAAAGTGGTGTTCGGTGCAATAGCGTATTTTTTCGACTGTCCCGATATTTTAAATGTAATGGAGGGAGAAGTGGAAGATATGACAATTTCTTCGATAATCCCTTCAAAAGTCCTGTCTATGCTATTTGCAGATATTCTTTTTATCCTGCCGGCGGAAACAGCAACATCAACCCTGTCGCCCACGGAAAGGCTTCTAATTTGGTCAACAACGCTGTTTCTAATAACAACAGCATCTACCATTAAGGTATAGGTTGCCAGGCTTCCGTCATTTTTCTTTATGGTAATTTGGGGGGTATCTCCCGAAAGGTCTATATCCGTAATGGTACCCACATAAGATGATTCCTTTGTTTCTGCTATTATGGAAACTACCTTGCTGTCTTTTATTTTCATTACAACATAATTGCCTTGTCGAAGGGAAGTATAGGTGACAATCTTGTTGTCCACCTTTATTTCGCAGTCCTCGTCCAACTCATAGGAGGTTTCCGTTTCTCCGGCGCTGCCTGTGGGGGTTACTACAATTGTGGTTATGCCCTTGTTTCTTGCAATGTTTTTAATAACACCCGATTTTTCAAGCTGGTTTCTTTTCGATAAGCCTTCAATCATTTTAATTTGGTCGCCATGGTATTGGAGCTGTATGACAAAGCCTTTTTCAAAATGCCTTGGCGACGAAGCGTATCCGTCAATGTTTATAATTATATCGTCGGTTACTTCAATTTCAGTGTCGGCGTTTTCGCCTGCCTTCCTTACCACAAGGCTGTCTGCACCCGACGATACAACAGTTGCCTTTTCGATGTAAGGCTCCATGGAAATTTCCATTCGGTGCATCATGGTAACAATCATTGCCCGGGTTACTTCAAACATGGGCATAAACTTGTTGTCCTCCATGCCTTGCATTATCCTTTTGTCGGTAATATATTGAACATAAGCCTTGGCGCCTGTTGGAACGGTGTCAGAGTCGGCATAATCCAAAATAATGATGCCGCTTTCCAAAGCCTCTTTTTCGCCGCCCATAACCTTGGTAAGCAAGGTTGCAACTTCAAAACGCCTCATGGCTGTGTTTTTAACATCGTCCCCTATGTAAGAAGGCAGCTCCGACAATTTTAGCACATTCCAATACAAAAGATAGGCAACTTCCGCCTTATAGTTTATGTCATAATCCTCAAGCTCGCTCGAATATGCTTCAAGCGCCGCTTGAACAAATTCCTCGTTTTCTGATTTTGTTATGCCCAAAATCCTTGCCGCAAGGATAACCGCCTCAAGCTTGCTTATGGGGTTGTCGGGCCTGAAGGTGCCGTCGGTATAGCCTTTTATAAGCCCTCGGCTTACCATATCTTCGATATATTCCGCCGCCCAGGAGTGTTTGGGCAAAACGTCCGGAAACGTGGCCGCACCGGCATGTAACACCACTGCAAATAGCATTGCTATTGAAACAATGGCCGCTGCATATCGTTTACAATTCATAACTATCCCTCCAATTATCATATGTAACATGTAAGCTTCCAAATTAACTACCTATATAATAACACATCTAAAACCACTTTTCAATAATTATTTAAGTACTTTTGAGCAAGCATTAAGTGAATATGGTAAATCAGGAAAAATTTAAGGGTTGAAAACATGAGACAAATGGTGTATCATTGTAACTGTGGTTGACATAACACCGAAACGCACTACGTTATGTAAAGTAGTCCCCGGTGGATATGTGCAACGAAACGGCATTAACAGGAGGCGGACGGGCGGTTGTGGCAAAAGGCCCCGACCCCCCTCCCCCGGAGGTTACAAAACAGGAGGTGAACCGGCTTTTGAGCTTGGCAGCAGAGTATAGGAAGAAGAAGAAGGGAAAAAGCATATTTAACAAAATTTTAAGGAGGAAAACGAATATGTCACAGTTTAAAAAGATTTGTTCTTTTGTTGTAGCATTCGCTATGGCATTGGGATTGATGGCACCTATGGCTATGGCATCAAGCGTCGCTGAGGACGTTGCAGGCACAAAGTATGAAGAAGCAGCGCACCTTCTAAAAGCGCTAAACGTTATGGTTGGTGACGCTGAAACAGGCGCTTTCAGACCTGAAGACGGAATGCTTCGTTCCGAATTCGCAAAGGTATCTGTTTACCTTGCAGGCCTTGCAGAACTTGCAGAAGGCTCGACAGGTAAAACAAAGTTCCCAGACGTTGTAGAAAACCACTGGGGTTCAGGCTATATCAATATAGCTGCAGAGCAAGGTTATGTTATCGGTGACGATGTTGGAACATTCAGACCTGATGATAAAATAACCTATGCAGAGGCAATAACAGTTCTTGTTCGTATTCTTGGATATGAGCCAAGCGCATTGGCAGCCGGTCAGTACCCCACAGGATATAACATTGTTGCAGGCCAAATCGGTCTTATGAAAAACGGTGTTGTATCAACAGGTAACGACGATGCCGCAACAAGAGGAAATATCGCTCTTATGGCAAACAACGCACTTTTCATCGACATGATGGAAAGAGTAAGCTTTGGAACAGACGAGAGATATGAAGTGGTTGACAAAACCATCCTTGAAGAAAAACTTGACGTTACAAGAATGTATGGACAGGTAATTGCAAACAGCGATTCCACCCTTACAGGTTCTTCAACACTTAAAGCTAACGAAGTTATAATCAGAACAGAAGAAGGAACAGAAACCTATAAAACAGGCGACACAAACGCTAAAGACTTCCTTGGAAGAAACGTTATATTCTACGTTTTGGACAAAGGTGAAAACACAGATAAAACCCTTATCCTTGTAAGGGCAAACGCAAACAAAAATGACGAGATTACAATTGCAGCAGAAAACATTGAAAACATCACAGGCGAAGGACAAAAAACACTAACCTACTGGCTTAACAAAGAATCCGACTCCAAAACTCAAAAGGCTCTAATCGCCGAGGATGCAGTTGTATTCTACAACGGTGTTGCAAATGCAGAGTATGACCTTGCACAAATCAAAGAGCTTCAATCAGGCGGAGTAACACTTGTTGGAACAAACGCTGACGATATTTACAACTTCGTATTCGTTACAGAATACAGGAATATGATAGTTGATGACATTTCTCTTGCAAGCCATCGTGTTACGGACAAGTATGACCTTATGTCACTTACACTTGACCCGGACGACAGAAACGTTAAGTTCACAATCACAAAAGACGGCAAAGCAATAGAGCTTAAAGACCTTAAAGAATGGGACGTTCTTTCAGTTGCAATGGACGCCGAAAGACCTGAAGACGCAACAGTTATCAACATCAAAGTTTCAAGCGAATTTGTAACAGGTAAAATAACAGAAACCTACGAAAACAAAGTTAGGATAGGCGGACAGTACTACGAAGTTGCAGCCAACTACGAACAGTCAGGCCAGCCTGCACTTAAGCTTGAAGACGAAGGCAAGTTCTACCTTGATATCGAAGGCAAAATCGCAGCTGTTGACACATCAACAGTGGCAGGAAGCAACTATGCTTACCTTATGGCAGCCGAAATCACAGGTATAATTGACAACACATTGCAAATCAAGATATTTGACGCCGACGGCGAAGTAAAGGTTCTTGACGTTGCAAACAGAGTAAGAGTTGACAATTCTACAGGTAAAACAGGCGAAGAAGCTCTTGACCTTATCAAAGCTGCAAACGGCGGAGAAGTTGCACAGCTTATCGCATTCGAGCTAAACTCTAAGGGCGAAGTATCCTATATCGATACTGCCGAAAAAGCAAACGACGGTAAGTACCACGAAGCTTTCTCACTTGACTTTGCAAGCGACAGCTTGGCATACAACAGTGCAGCTAAAAAGCTTGGAGTATTTAACGTAAACGACGACACAATCGTATTCGACATTCCTGATGGCGAAACAGACCCAGATAACTATGCAATAAGAAAAATCAACATGTTTGTTGACAAATCAAACTACGATGTTGAAATATATGACCTTGGTGAAAACCTGACAGCAAAAGTTGTTATAGTTAAAGACAGCAGCGGCGACACAAACGCAGAATCTTCAATAGCGGTTGTATCCAGAGTTGGTTTGGCACACAACAGCGACAACGTAACAGTTGACAAGCTGTTCGCATTGCAAGACGGCGAAGAAATCGAACTTCTTGCAAAAGATGTAGGCATCTTGACCAAGGGTGAGGGCAAGCTTGAAACCGGTGACATCATCCAATACAAACTTAACGCAAGAGGCGAAATCGAAAAAGTAACATTACTGTTCGATGCAGCCGACAGAGCTAACGATGATGTTAACGTACTGACCGAGTTTGAAGGAACCGAAATGGAAACCGTTATCGGTACAGTTACAAGGAAGTTTGCAAACTCTATCAACGTAGAGACAGCCAACGCTCCAGAAACAAACTATGACATCTCAAACGCAGTTGTTTATAGCTACGACTACACCAAAGCTTCAAGCGTACAGGTAACTGTAGTTGACTCAAGCTATATCACCAAGTACGATTCAGGTGATGCCCGCAAGGTATTCCTAAGAATCTACCAAGGTGAGGTTAAGGAAGTAGTTATAATAAAATCTTAAGGAAAGATATAAATAAGAAAACCTCCTGTTGTTAATACTTGCCCTTCGGCGACGTGCCGAAGGGCCTTTTTTTTGTATGTGTAAAGCGCCTCCCAATATCAATTTTAAGGTTTTGCAAAAATTATTGACAAAAGCCATCTTTTGAATTATAATTATTATTGCTTTGTAATTTGCAGTTTAATATTTCGGGAATTGGCGCAGTTTGGTAGCGCGCTTCGTTCGGGACGAAGAGGCCGCAGGTTCAAATCCTGTATTCCCGACCAGGTCGGGTCGGTATGCACCGACAGGCGGATTCGCTCTTGGTTTGTGCTAAGGGCGATTTTTTATGCCCGAAATTAAAGCTTACGTCTTTCATAGATACCTCGGCATGCACCGACAGGTAAATATCGTCCTTAGTTTCTTCTAAGGGTGACTTTTTACTGCTTTAAAAATTCTTTTCCGCCTTTGTGATTTTGTCACATCTTTTTCCATTCATATATCATATAATGGCAGATACCAAAACAAGCCCTAAATAAAATATATGAAATGGAGGTAATGTTATGAAGCGGGCAGTTAATGTCTTTTTGATTATAGGCATGTTGTTTTTATCCTTTGGCACAATGGTTTTTGCGCAGGATGAGGAAATTATAAAATGGAGCGAGCCAAAAACCGCTGTTTATGATAAACTTCATCCACACACCTTAAACTGGAGTCAAAACGTGCTGGACAGAGGGGGACTGGTTTTATCCAGCATGGAAATTACAACGTCCCCTTCCGAGGCGGACTTTGTAATCAACCAATATGGCGCAATAGGTGCAAGCGGAATTCTGAAATTTCCAAACGACACCCTTGAATCCGACACAAAAACTTCAATATCCGGATTTACAAATTCCCTAAACATCGAAAAGGGTGCAATATACCTTATTGTGCTTCATGACGGGTCCTTTGCCAAAATTCGTATTGACAGGTTTTTGCCCGAACAAGGAATATCCATTACAAAAGTTTTCTTTACCTATGTAACGGAAAAAGAGCGGGTTAAAACTTCCCAGGTAGGCGCCGTTGGCAATGATTTGCCAAACGATGTTTTCCCGGGAAATAATTTTGGCGACGAAAATATTTCCGAAAATATTGGTTCCGGCTCTAACACATCGGCTGGGGCTCAAAGCGGCGGCACCGGCGAATTTTCGCCCCCTGGAGATAATCAAGCCGGCGCTCCCGGTGGCAGCAATGCGCCTTCCGATGAGGGACAGTTGGAATTTCCCTTTTCTATTTACTTGTTTATAAACAGTGCAGACGCTACCATTTACCAAAAAAACTTCGAGAAAATCCAGTACAGGCTGCACACAGTGCCATTCATATACGAAGGCAGGACCATGGTTCCTTTAAGGTTTGTTGCAGAAGCCTTAGGTGCAACGGTTGGGTGGAACGAGGAGGACAGCTCGGTTTCAATTACAAGCAGTAATCTTATCATTTCCCTTTGGCTTGGTGAGCAGCAAGCAATCGTAAACGGAGAAATCTATGATTTGGATGTGGCTCCATTCACCAAGGATAGCTATACAATGGTACCCCTTCGGTTCATCAGCGAAAACATGGGAATGTATGTGTATTACAATGGGGGCATGATTTTAATTACCGACACCGAAAACACAACCTTTGAAACCGCCCAGGCTCACCTATACGACTTTATCCCAACTCAAGAGAGCCATTCAAACGTTGACGCCTTGCTTGGGCTGTGGGGCCTGTGGGTTCCCGGAGGGTTTGCCGCAGGGCAATATGTCCACGGCGCTTATGCCGACTGGATTCAAATAAACAGTGACGGAACATATACCTGGCTTGATTTAAATACGGTTTACGAAGGCACATGGTCCACCACCGGCAGCGAAAACCATATCATAATTCATGGCGGGCCTTTAGACTCCGATTGGCATATGAGTTTGGTATCTTCAGGGGAAGTTAAAATTTATGCCTGGGGGCTTGAGTATAAAGGAACACGCATAGATTAACATTATATGACAAAACTCACCTTTTTTCGGTAAAATCATATTATGATAGTGTCCATAATTTATGGGCAGAATTGAGGGATTGTCTATGTGGTGTCTTTTAGGTTTGGCTATTTTAGCCGGTGGCTGTCGGCGCAAAAGAAGATGTTGCAGAAGATGCTGCTAAATAAGGGCGGGGGCATACCCTGCCCTTTATTTTTTTATTGACATTGCCGAAAATAAGTTATATTATTAATAAATAAAAAAGGAGTGCGATTTTTATGAAAGTTTCCGAGCTTGCAAGACACCTTGATTTAAAGCCTGTAACTCAAGCCAATGACAGGGAAATTCGCGGATGCTATATAAGCGACCTTTTAAGCCGTGTTATGACGAGGGCAAACGAAGGGGATATTTGGATTACGGTACATACAAATGTCAATATTGTGGCAGTGGCAACTTTGACGGAAGTATCCTGCATTATTTTGGCCGAAGGCGCAGAGGCAGACAAGGATACAATCGAAAAGGCCAACGAAAAAGGTGTTGCCATTCTTAGCACAGACCTTGACAGCTACTCCCTTGGGGTTGCTATATCAAAGCTGATATGAAAATTTTTTATGATTTCCACATTCACTCTGCCCTATCCCCTTGCGCCGACGATGACATGACACCAAACAACATTGTAAACATGGCAAAGCTAAAAGGTCTTGATGTTATTGCGATTACCGACCACAACAGCGTCAAAAACGCTCCTGCGGCAATGGCGGCGGGAGAATCGGCAAATCTTACGGTTTTGGCTGGCATGGAGATTGAAACAGCGGAGGAAGTGCATCTTGTGGCACTTTTTTCTACCCTTGAAAGTGCCAAGGCTGCGGAAGATATCATTTGGAAAAGCCTACCCCCCATCCAAAACCGAAAGGACATCTTTGGAAACCAAATTATTATGGACGAAAACGATGATATACTAAAAGAGGTGGACCGTCTTTTAGTAACCGCTTGCTCTCTTTCGATTGACGAAGTTTTTAACATGGTTAAGGGTTTGGGGGGCATAGTTTTCCCCGCCCATGTGGACAGAAGCTCTTACAGTATTCTTTCAAACCTTGGGTTTATCCCCAAAAACCTTAACGTTTCCTTTGTGGAGGTTTCCAAAAATATAAGCGACATAAACGGGTATATATCCGGTGTGTCATGCCTTAAAGATATGAAGGCGCTTCGAAACTCCGATGCACACACATTGGGCGATATTTCAGAGAGAGAAAATTACATAGAAATACCTTGTTGTGACATTGGCAAAATTTTCGATTTTTTTCGTCAAAATACAATATAAAATAATTCTAATTCCTTCGGTTTTATTGCAAAACGCCGAAGGATATTTTTTTTGTAGTTTTTTTAACAATATATATAGATTTTTTAGTTTACATCTGATATAATATAAGATGGTGCTTAAATATATTTGAAATATTCCATGGACCGCAAAGAGTTCGGTGAATATTTTAAAGTGCATAATAAAATGCTTTGATACAAATTTGTGGGAGGTTTAAAGATGGTGGAAAACAACACAATACCGTTCAATGGAACGCCCGAGCAACACGAAAAGCTGATGGCTGCCATTGAAAAATACAAGGGCACTAAGGGGGCGCTTATACCTGTTTTGCACGAAGCACAGGAAATCTACGGATACCTGCCGATTGAAGTGCAAAAAACCATTGCCGAGGGGATTAATGTCCCGTTAAGCGAGATTTACGGCGTTGTAACATTCTATACCCAATTTGTAACCCAGCCAAAAGGCGAGTATAGATTTGCCGTGTGCCTTGGAACTGCCTGCTATGTTAAAGGGGCGGGCGCAATAATTGACCGCATTAAAGAGCGTATAGGCGTTGAGGTTGGAACCTGCAGTGCCGACGGAAAGTGCAGCCTTGATGCTACCCGCTGCATTGGTGCATGCGGATTGGCTCCCGTTTTAACAGTAAACGACGACGTTTATGGAAAGCTGACACTTGATGATGTTGACGCTATCTTGGACAAATATTTAAAATAAAATGAAAGAGCTGTCACTTCATATTCTGGACATAGCCAAAAATGCCACGCAGGCAGGCGCGTCTTTGGTGGAGATAACCGTTGACGAGGATATTTTAAAAAACCGCCTTACCATTTCCATAAAAGACAACGGAAGGGGCATGAGCAAGGAGCTTTTGCAGAAGGTGAAGGACCCTTTCACAACCACACGAACCACACGAAGCGTCGGCTTGGGCATACCTTTTTTCGAGATGGCGGCAGAGCTTTGCGGCGGAAAGCTTAGCATTGACTCCGTCGAAGGCAAGGGAACCAATATTACTGCGTGGTTTGAATATGACCATATTGACAGGCAACCACTGGGGGATATGCCCTCTACCATAATGGCGGCTGTTACGGGAAGTCCCGAGGTGGATTTCATCTATCGCCATGTTATATGCGGCAAGGAGTTTTTGCTGGATACAAGGGAGATAAAAAAAGTCCTAAAGGGTGTCCCCATAAACAATGTGGAGGTTGCCACATGGCTCTTTGAATATGTATCTGAGGGTCTAAATATGTTGAGGAGGTAATTTGTATATGAAAAGCTTGCAAGAGCTTGAAGCTATTAGAAATAAAACCTTAAACGAAATACACATGCGTAATGACCGCACGGAAGGCATAAGGATTGTTGTAGGGATGGCTACCTGCGGCATTGCCGCCGGTGCAAGGCAGGTCTTAAACGCCCTTGTGGACGAAGTTAAAAAAAGAAACTTGAGCCAAGTTACCGTTGCCCAGACAGGCTGCATCGGCATGTGCAGGCTTGAGCCTATTGTAGAGGTTTATATGCCGGGCGAAGAAAAGGTTACCTACGTTAAAATGAGCCCGGAAAAAGTGGCAAGGGTTATCAGCGAGCATATTGTAAATAAAAAAGCTATAAAGGAGTTTACAGTAGGCAGCGCTGAACAACAAGACAAGGAAGAGAGGGAATAACAATGAATTTGGTTAGGTCACACGTTCTTGTTTGCGGTGGAACAGGCTGCACTTCCTCCGGCTGCGAGAAGCTTATAAAGGAATTTGACGTCCAGCTTGCAAAAGCAGGTATTGATAAAGAAGTAAAGGTTGTAAAAACAGGCTGCTTCGGGCTATGTGCGTTGGGGCCGATTGTTATTGTATATCCCGAAGGCGCTTTCTACAGCATGGTTAAAGAAGAAAACATAGAGGAAATAGTAAACGAGCATTTGCTAAAAGGCAGGATTGTAACCCACCTTCTCTACGATGAATCCGTTCACGAGGGTGAAGAAATAAAGCCCCTTAATGAAATCGACTTTTATAAAAAGCAAATGCGTATTGCACTTAGAAACTGCGGCGTTATCGACCCCGAAAACATTGACGAGTATATAGCTTTTGACGGGTATAAGGCTCTTGGAAAGGTTCTTACCGAGATGACTCCCGAAGAGGTTATTGCTGTTGTTAAAGAGTCTTCTCTTCGTGGACGCGGAGGCGCCGGCTTCCCAACTGCTTTAAAATGGGAGTTTGCTGCAAAACAGCCAAAAGGGCAAAAGTTTGTCTGCTGTAATGCCGACGAAGGTGACCCGGGTGCGTTTATGGACAGGTCCATCCTTGAAGGTGACCCCCACTGCGTAATCGAGGCTATGACAATTGCCGCATATGCAATTGGCTCAAACCAAGGTTATATATACATCAGAGCAGAGTATCCCATTGCGGTTAATCGTCTGCAAAAAGCTATCAACCAAGCAAAAGAGTATGGTCTTTTAGGTGACAATATATTTGGTACAGACTTTAGCTTTGACCTTGAGATTCGTCTTGGTGCAGGCGCTTTCGTTTGCGGTGAAGAAACTGCACTTATGACATCTATCGAAGGATATAGAGGCGAGCCCCGTCCACGTCCGCCATTCCCTGCGGTTAAAGGCTTATGGGGTGTGCCCACAATCCTAAATAACGTTGAAACTTATGCAAATATTCCACAAATCATTCTAAACGGTGCAGAGTGGTTTAAAGGAATAGGCACAGAAAAGAGCAAAGGCACAAAGGTTTTTGCCTTAGGTGGAAAAATCCACAACACTGGTCTTGTTGAAGTTCCCATGGGTACAACCCTTCGCGAGATTGTCGAAGAAATCGGCGGCGGAATCCCGGACGGCAAAAAGTTTAAGGCGGCTCAAACAGGTGGACCATCAGGCGGCTGTATTCCAACGTCTCTTATTGACACGCCTATCGACTACGACTCACTGACTAAAATTGGCGCAATGATGGGCTCGGGCGGACTTATAGTTATGGATGAGGATTCCTGTATGGTTGATATTGCCAAGTTCTTCCTTGAGTTTACCGTTGATGAATCTTGCGGAAAATGTGCTCCTTGCCGTATTGGTACAAAAAGGATGCTTGAAATTCTTGAGAAAATTACCTCCGGCAACGGAACAGTGGAAGATATTGAAAACCTTAAAGATTTGGCAAACACAATCAAGTCCTCCGCGCTTTGCGGTTTGGGACAGACTGCTCCTAACCCGATTTTATCCACCCTTAAATACTTCGAGGACGAATATATGGCTCACGTTGTGGAAAAAAGATGTCCCGCAGGTGCTTGTAAAGACTTGCTTAGCTATGTAATCATTGCGGACAAATGTAAGGGATGTACAATTTGCGCTAAAAACTGCCCTGTTAATGCTATTTCGGGCGAGGTTAAAAAACCGTTTGTAATTGACCAGGACACTTGCATTAAGTGCGGCGTTTGTGAAGGCAAATGTCCATTTAAGGCAATTGTGCGTCAATAATCTGGGGAGGAGTGCTTAAAAAATGGATGTAAAAAGCGTGAAATTAAAAATTAACAATATAGATGTTACCGTACCTGAAGGTACTACCATATTGGAAGCGGCAAGGACTGTGAATATTGACATTCCCACCTTGTGCTTTTTGAAGGATACTAATGAAATCGGCGCATGCCGTATGTGCGTGGTTGAGGTTAAGGGAGCAAGGACTCTTCAGGCAGCTTGCGTTTATCCTGTTTCAGAAGGGATGGAGGTTTTAACAAACACCAAAGCCGTTCGTGAATCAAGAAAGGTTACTTTAGAGCTTATCCTTTCAAACCACGAGAAAAAATGCCTATCTTGCGTGCGCAGCCAAAACTGCGAGCTTCAAAAAATGGCTATTGATTTGGGTATTGACGATATACGCTTTGAAGGGGAAAATCCCCACTACACGGTGGACAATAAATCAGCTTCAATCGTTCGTGACCAAAACAAATGCATACTTTGCAGAAGATGCGTAAGCGTTTGCAAAAATGTTCAAACGGTTTCTGTTATCGATGCAGTAGGCAGAGGTATTAACACTGTTGTAGGCTGTGCATTTGAAAAGTCACTTTCTGATACTCCGTGCATTAATTGCGGACAATGTATTATTGTTTGCCCTGTTGGCGCCCTTCGTGAAAAAGACGACACCGACAGGGTTTGGGAAGCCATTTCCGACCCGACAAAGCATGTGGTTGTGCAAACTGCTCCCGCAGTGCGCGTAGCATTGGGCGAGGAATTTGGAATGCCAATCGGTACAAGGGTTACGGGTAAAATGGTAACTGCCCTTAAACTGATGGGCTTTGACGGGGTGTTCGACACAGACACCGCCGCAGACTTTACCATAATGGAGGAGGGAACAGAGCTTCTTCAAAGGCTTGAGTCCGGCGAAAACCTTCCCCTTATCACCTCCTGCAGCCCCGGCTGGGTTAAGTTTTGCGAGCATAACTTCCCGGACTTTTTAGACAATCTTTCAACGGCAAAATCGCCCCACGAAATGTTTGGTGCGCTGATGAAGTCTTACTACGCTAAAAAAATGGGCCTTAAGTCAGAAGATATTTTTGTGGTATCTGTTATGCCGTGTACTGCTAAAAAATTCGAAGCGGCGCGTCCTGAGCTTGCAGGAAACGGTGTAGCGGACGTTGACGCGGTTGTTACCACCCGTGAGATTGCTAAAATGATAAAACAAGCTGGTGTTGACTTTATAAACCTTCCCGACAGCGAATTTGACGCTCCGTTCGGCGAGGCAAGCGGCGCAGCGGTTATATTCGGAGCAACAGGCGGCGTTATGGAAGCAGCCCTTAGAACCGTTGCAGATATTTTAAGCGGCGAGGATTTGCAGGCTATTGACTATACTCAGGTGCGTGGAACGGAAGGAATAAAGGAAGCCACCATTGAAATTGCAGGTAAAAAGGTAAGGATTGCAGTTGCAAGCGGCATGGCAAATGCAAGAAAGCTGCTCGAGAGCGTTCGCTCAGGGGAAAAACAATACGAGTTTATTGAAATTATGGGCTGCCCCGGAGGCTGCGTAAACGGCGGCGGACAGCCGATAGTTGACGCTAAGACTCATATGAATATTGATGTTGCCAAAACCCGTGCGGCGGCAATTTATGACGAGGATAAGGCTATGACATTTAGAAAATCACATAAAAACCCAATTATAAACAAGATTTATGAGGAGTTTTTAGGTGAGCCTTGCGGTCCTCTATCACATAAATTATTGCATACACACTATACGGAAAGGGCAAACTACTAATATTTGTGCAAAGTAAATAAAAAAAGCATATCATGTTTGTTAATTTGATAGAAATTATTAATTGAATTTTTTCTTAAAAAATGATATGATATAAATACCGCAATAGTTTAAAAATTTTCATTTCTCAAGTGCCTATAATCCGCATTATGGGACAAACTTTTAAAACCGATGGACTCCCCACCATCGGTTTCTTTTTTTTTTAATTTAAAGGCGCCTTGTTTTTCTTTCGGGTATAAATTTCTCCCGCAATCCACAGTATTATTGGAATTACAATTTGAAAAGGCATGGCATATATAGCATAGTACTTTATAAAATTATACATTTCCATCGTATTTGAATAAAGAATTGTAGATAATGCCAATGCAAACAGCGCTGAAGGTAAGACCATCGTACGGTAATTTGCAAAATTAAATATGCTTTTAAGTCCATTTGCCGCTGCCATTATACATACTACTATTTTTGTAATCCCGCCAATTAAAAAATTTAAAGATATAGAGCCTTCCATCCTTGTTGCAAAGCCTCCCACTTCAATAATCCGTGCGGTTAAATATGACGGATAATAGCTTATTTCCATCATTTTACGGCCCAGAAGCGTAATATTCCTGAAAAACACCATCAAAAACATTATTACCATAAGCGAAAGCGAGTATAAATGTACCCTGTGCGGTTTGCAATCTTTTTTCAAGGTTTCGCCGATACATAAAAACACCACCGTTTCCAGATACGGAAAAGAAACAACCAAGATAGACGACATTACTATCTTTTTCAAAGGATATTCCATTATGGGAAGAATGTCATCAATTTTAAAGTGCTTAATAGACGCCGCAAAGGTAAAAATCATTAAAAAAAATATTATAAAAATACAAACCACCGACCATTTTCCAACAGAGCGCATATTGCTGCTGGCAAGGTACGCAGATGTAAGCATTAATATTATTGCAATTGGTATTTGGGGGGTTTCGGGCATGCTGGAAATTTGGATAAACTCCGAAAAATTGCGGATTACCAATGCAGCAAGATGAATGCAGTACCAGGTTAAAAGCGCGGAAACTATTTTTCCGCCTATCTTCCCAAGAAGTATTTCGGAAATTTCATATAAATTTTTTTCCCTAAAAAGCACAATAATTCTTGAATAAATGAGAAAAAAGGGTATGGTAATTACTGCGGCCGCCAATATTGCTATCCATGCATCCTGTTCGATTCTCAAATTAATTCCCATAACAGCGCTGCTTCCATAGGCAAACAAAGTGACGCTTAAAATTCCTTCACGAAATGTAACCGTGTTTTTCTTTGTGTTTTTCATATAAAAATCCTTTCATGGCAAAATAACCTTTAATATTCCTTTATGGATTCGAAAAAAGACTCTATCACAAATTTAATTCCGTTGGTGGGTGATGGTATTTTAACATCAAAACTGTGAAGAATTAGTATTACAAAGCTGATAAAGGTTAAGGAAAAATAAACTATCCTCTCTAAAGTCCCTGAACTTTTTAAAAGTGTGAACCAATTGTATATGGATATTGACACAAACAAAACTAATATTATTATGATTACCATTTGGGCCTCCTCTTACATTATAAGCGCCGTGTTTCTTATTTTAACCTTTGATTTTACCTCAACCTCCAATGTGGGATAAATTTCATCCCAGCGCTCACTGATTTCTTCCCAAAATTTTAAATCACGTTTATAAATCATCTCGCCAAACCCGAATACATCTGCATTATATCTTTCCTGCATAGTACTTACAACGCTTTGTATATTCTTATTTATTTTTTCTTCTGCCGCTTTTTCAACTTTCTCAACCTCTTTTTCATCTTTCAAATTTATAAAGCTTTGATTTTCCGAAACAGCTACATGATTTTCCACTTCAATTTTGACTTTAATCTTTCCGTCTTCAATTTTGTACGATTTTTTTGCTTTGTTTTTGAAAATCTCCAGAGAAATGTCGTTTGCCAAGTTATGTGTTAAGCCGAGGGTGATTATGCTGCTTTTCAATTCCCCTTGAGCCATCAGGGCATATTTGGATTGGTCGGGATTTAAAAAGCCTACCAGCTTGTCTTCCTTTATAATTGCACTTCCGTTGGCTTCGGAAACGATTGAATCTCCGTTTTTTACCTTGCGCAAGGCAGGTAACAGGACAGAGCGTTTTTTGGAACTTAATTCGGAAAAAATTTTGTACATCTCCATTTGAGCAGCTGAGCCCATAATGTTTTTCTCCTCACGCATAATTTCATGCAAATTTACGGAAACCATTTCAATTGCACCTTCGGTGCTTTCTATAATTATTGCAGCGGTTTCTTCCTGAGAAATTGCCACGCACATACTTTCCCTGCCCTCGCCGTCACGCAGGAAAAAATCAATAACGCCTAATATGCCCATCTCACTTGCAAGGTATTTATTAATTACAAGGACATGGGGGCTGCCAAAAAAAAGCTTGTCTGCCTCCTTGCGTTTTGCATTTCTGATGGCATCAAATATTGTTTTCCCTTGGGCGTTTATAATTCTGCCGACAATTCCGCTTTCCTTGTTTGCCCCTGCAAGGCTTGCCACTTCAAAGCTAAGGTCATATAGGTTTTCCGCCTTGTTAAAATCAACAGCAATTCCAACAACAATATTCATCTGGTCAAGACCACGATAATTCCAGCAACCGGTTAAATATAAGCAAATTATAATTGACAGCAAAAGAAAACATGCCTTTCTGGCTGACCTTTTATTCATTCACATTTTCCTCCAATTGACGGGTTGCATTAGAAGTAAGACTGTCGGGGCGGTTTACCATTAGATTAATCGGTGCCCTTACAAAAATATCTTTAATATTTCTTAAACTAAAATTAGCATCAAGGCATATCTGCTCAACACCAAAGGATGTTAAATTGCTAATATGAATAAAAAGCAGTGAAGTACCAATGGTAAAGCCAAAAAAACCAAAGGTTGCCGACAAAAACAAAAGGAAAAAGCGCCAAAAAATTATAGGGGAATTTAGTCTTGGCACCAAAAGGCTTGTTATACCTGTTACGCCAACAACAATAATCATTGGTGCGGCAATAAGGCTTGCCTGAACTGCCGCATCTCCAATAACCAAGGCTCCCACTATGCCCAAGGTTTGTCCTATGTTAGAGGGCATGCGCACGCCCGTTTCCCGCAGAACGTCAAACACTATAAGCATTATAACCGTTTCAATGGCTGCAGGCAAAGGCACGCTTTGACGCTCTTGTGCCATTCTGATAAGCAATTGAAGAGGAAGCATCTCTTGATGAAATGCCTCTGTGGCGATGTATATAGCCGGAACCATTATCGTTAGAAAAAAAGCAGCTATACGAAGCAACCGCGCAAAGGTAGAATAATAAAAATTGAAATAATAATCTTCACTGCTTTGAAAATTTTCAATAAAAAGATACGGAATGGTAAGCACCATAGGCGAGCCATCTATAAATATGGCTATGCGCCCTTCTAAAAGCTTTGCAACAATTGCATCCGGACGCTCGCTATAACCTGTGGTGCGAAAATGGCTGTAACGATGGTCGCCAATTAGCTCTGTAATGTAATTGGCATCAAGAATTGCATCGATTTCAATGGAATTTAGCCTAATTAAAAGGTCTTTTAAAATATCCTTATCAACCAAGCTATCAAAATAACAAACACATACTTCAGTTTTAGTTCGCCTGCCAATGGTAAGGATTTTGGTTTTTAGCTCGTTTGTACGGGCTCTTCTGATAACTTGGGTAAGGTTTTGGGCAAGGGATTCGTTAAACCCTTCCCGAGGGCCCCCGATTACCTTTTCATTTTCCGGCTCTTCAACAGCTCGAAGGCTGTACTCCTTTGTATATAAAACAGCGGCCTTAAAGCAGCCTTCTATAAACAGGACCGTATCACCCGACATAACGCTTTCCACTATTTTATCAAAACTGTCCGTTGTGCTAAAATCCACCACTTGAAGGGTACCCTTTAAGATGGCATCAATATCTATGTTGTCTTTTGCAAAGTTACATGAAATTAAAGGCTTTATAATATTTGTGCCTATTGTATCCGTATTTACCATACCGCCGCAAAAAACAATAAAAGCCTTGAAAGAATCTTCTTTTTGGCTTTTTATTTCCCTGAATTTTATTACGTCCATATCGGAAAAAGATTTTTTGCACATATCCATATTGTCCTCCAGAAGGGTGCTGACCTTTATTTCTTTAAAAGGGTCGTTGAACTTGGAAAATGTGTCTTCCATTTCCCGCTCTTTTTTTTCTCGCATTTTACTTAAAAATTTAAACATATATCCTCACCACTAAAGTTTATACTAAACATTATTTTTCCTATTAAATGGTATTTTATACATAAAAAAACACTGCCTATAAGGCAGCGTCCTATAAGGCAGCGTCCAAAAGGGCAGTGTCCTGTAAGGCAGTGTTTTTGTTTTTACTTTTATTTAATAGATTTTGATATCCTGCTTAAGTGTTTTTCAATTTCAAGCTGCAGAGAGATTCTCTCTGCCCTTGCATACAAGCAAATTAAAGCAACAAGCCCGACAAACACTCCTGCAAACACAGAAGATATCAAATACAGCATATTATTTTTAAAATATATGTATCCTGCAACGGAAGCGGAGGCAGCAGCGACAACAAGAAAAAACCACGCAATAATTCTATAAAGCCCGGCTAAAAATTCAAGAACAGGGTATTTTTCTTCGTTTTCAGCCGTTTCCATAACCAAAGGAGCTGATTTTTCAACTTTTTCAGGTTGTTTTTTTTCCTTTTCAGCCTTTTTTGGTCTGCTGATTTTATTTATATCCGCAGTAGGGCTTGGAACATAGGATTCCCCCGTCAGTTCGCTTTGCACAAGGTTTGCTAAAATTGTAATGTAGCTTTGCTCCATTTTTCGGTTTGTAACCTCGGCAAGCAGTTTTTTAAGGTCGTTTAATGTGTAAGAAATTTCCTTTGTCCGGACTTTATCTATCATCTCGGCAATTTCTTCGTTGCTGCATTCCTTTATATTTTTAGTAACCATCCGCTTCACCACCTTATGTAAATCTTTTTTTATTCTTCGATTATATCCCCATCGTCATAGATTTCTTCGTCCAAAATTTCTTGGTCTAACATTTCTTCATACCAAGCATCTTCTTCGTCGAAATTTTCTTCGATGTCCAAATCTTCATCATCCAAAACAGTTTCTTCTTTATCCTCTGTTTCTTCAACTTCTTTGGATTCTTCTTCGGTTTTGCTTGTTATTATAACAGATTTGCTGCCTTCCTCCCAATCAACTTCGTATCCCAAGCTTTCACTTACAAAGCGGACGGGAACCAAGGTCCTGCCGTCTATCAGGACAGGTGCTGCTTCCAGCTCTATTTGGGAATTGTTTGTAAAACCAACCGGGTTTCCGATTTGCAAAATTACAATTGTTGCTTCTTCGTCGCCATCTTGCAAAAACGCAGTAACAGTTTCTGTTTCCTCATCATAGCTTACAACCGCTCCCAATTTTTCAAATATAAAGCGCATGGGAACCATGGTCCTGCTGTTTATAAGCTGTGGCGGAACATCAAATTCAAGCTTTTCTCCATCAACATAAACAGAAATTTCGTCCTCCTGCAAAACTTGGGCAGGCTCTGGTTGCTCATCTGCAAATGCAGTGGACAAAAGCATAGCAGACATGATTGATACAACCAAAAAGATTGATAAGATTTTTTTCATAATAAACATCTCCTTTTTAATTTTT
>JAQVDK010000094.1 GCA_028697835.1 Eubacteriales bacterium
TGCGGACGCTGTCCGCTAATCGCCGTTTTTAATGTTTTTTATAAGGTTGTTTATTGTGTTCATGGTATCCAAATCTTTTTGCATTTGCTTTTTAATTTTTCTTATAGAGTGCATAACTGTTGAATGGTCTCGACCGCCGAACTCTTTTCCAATCTCGGGTAGAGAAAGCTGTGTAAGTTCGCGGCATATGTACATTGCAATCTGCCTTGGATAGGTGTATTCCTTGTCACGTCTGCTGCTTTTAATTTCGTCGCCTTTAAGGTTAAAGTATTTTTCTACTTCCCTGATTATATAGTCCGCATCAATTTTGCGCTTGTGAGAAGATGAAATATAGTCGCTTAAAATCTTGTTTGCGGTCTCCAGCCCGATATCCTTTTGGCTTATTTGGCTGTATGCCACAATGGTGCGTATTGCGCCTTCAAGCTCACGAATGTTTGACTTTACCTGACTTGCCACCAGTTCAAATATCTCATCGGGAATATCCACATCGGTGTTGCGAACCTTTGAATGGAGTATGGCTATGCGGGTTTCATAATCCGGCGGCTTTATATCGCACATCAAACCTCCGGAAAGCCTTGTCCTAAGCCTTTCTTCAAGGGGGTATATGTCCTTTGGAGGCCTGTCCGACGTCATCATAATCTGTTTGTTGTTTGATATAAGCTCGTTAAAGGTGTGGAAAAATTCTTCTTGCGTTCCGTCCTTTCCTGCAAAAAACTGAATATCGTCCAGTAAAAGCACGTCAATATTGCGAAATTTCTCTCTAAAAGCTATGTTGGTTTCGTTTTTTATCGCTTCGATAAAACTGTTCATAAATTGCTCGGCTGTAACATATAATATTTTAATGTTAGGGTCTCTTTCTAAAATAGCATTGCCTACAGCGTTCATAAGGTGGGTTTTGCCAAGCCCGCTTCCGCCGTAGAGTAAGAGGGGGTTGTAGTTGTCGTTTACAGTTCCTGTTGTAATGTTGTATGCCGCAGCACAGGCAAATTCGTTGTTGGAGCCGACCACAAAATTGTCAAAAGTATATTTTGGGTTTAGGGCACATTCGGATTTAAGTTTGTCAATATCTTTGTCCTCTTGCTCCTTATCTTGTTTTTGTGAGCCGTCATCGGTTATTATATCAATGTCCATGGTATAACCTACGGCAATTGCAACAGCGTTTGTAATAACCTCTCGGTACATCTCCAGCATGTCCCTGTAAATATCATGGTTTACGGATATAACAAGTTTATCGTCAGTAGCCGCCTCGGGCTTTACCTTTGTAAAAGCGGTTGAAAAACCGGTTGTTGAAACATTTTTCTTAATAAAGGGAAGCGCAGCATCCCATATTTCAGAAGCACTTTTCATTAATAACATCAACCTTTCCTAATAAGCACATCTTTTATATAAACACCTCTCGTATAGGAATAAAAAAACTCACAGGAGCTTAAAAATAGCTTGTAAACGAAAAATACCCTCCAGGTAAGGGTTTTGACCTATTAAATCATTACTTATTATTATACCAAAAAATAATGCATTTTACAATTGTTTTTTAACTTAAATTTATTTAAACAAAATGGGAAAATATTACATTTTGCAAATTAACATAAAAAAACCATTCCCTTTTAATTTTTAAATCAAAAAGGGAATGGAAATATATGTTGCAAGTTTTAGGAAGTGATTTCAGGTTTTACATTTATAGTTTTGTAATTTTCGTAGATAACCATGCCGGGTTTTGCACCGCTTGGTTTTTTAACGTTTTTAACGATTGTGTAGTCCACAGGAACGTTTGCGGAGTTTTTTGCCTTGCTAAAGTATGCGGCAATTTTTGCAAATTTAACAATACTGTCGTCGGTTGGCGTTTTTCCTTGGGTTTTCACTATGGTGTGGCTGCCGGGGTAATCCTTAACGTGAAACCAAAGGTCGGATTTTTTTGCTTCTTTTAAAGTAAGCCTGTCGTTTTGAATGTTGTTTTTTCCAACAAAAACCTCAAATCCGTCAATTGTAAATATATGAGGCATGGTGGCTGGCTCTTTTTTTCCTTTTACTGGTGCGAGTTTTGTCTTACCAAAATTATAGCCTGCCAAAATAAGCTCTTTTTTAATTTCTTCTATGTCCTGCTCGTTTTCCGCCCTTTGAAGGCTTTCTTTAACGCTTTCCAAATACTCAAGCTCGCTTGTTGTGAGTTTTATTTGCCTTCCGGTCATTTTCTCTGCATTTTTAGCTTTTTGATATAAATTGTAATATCTTTGGACATTTTGCGAAGGAGACAGCTCGGGTAGGAGTTGTATTTTTATTGGCTGCATATTGTCAAAAAAGTTTTCCAACTGAATTTCGCTTGTTTTTTCCTTTATTAAATGAATGTTTGATATAAGCAGGTCGCCATACATTTTGTATTTGTCACGGTTTCGGCTTTCTTTAAGCTTTTGCTGCTGCAGAGCAAGCTTTTTTTGACACCTTTGTATGTTGTTGTCAATAAATTTTAAAAGGCTTGCTGTTTTTTGAACCATGCGATATTCCCAATCACGAATTGAATAAAACTCATCCAGGGCTTCCCACAGGCTGTTTCGTTTTTCTACTTTAAATTTATCTTCGTATTGGGTTATATCAATGGCGTTAAAATCAAAAATATTATTATTTTCCTTATATATAAGGATTGGTGTATATTTGCCGCATTCAATTTCCTTAAAGCATTTTGCAATTTCCTCTGCCAGGCTTTTTTGCTCGTCTTTTGAAAGGGAAGGAATAGGCCGTTCAAAGTCGCCCAGTGCGCGATAGGCAATCTCTCGTGCGTTTAAGGGGCCAACACCCGTAAAGGTTTCCAATATAAACTTATCCGCCGGATACTTGCTTACTGAAACAATGGCATATATGTTTTCCGTTGGAATTGTAGTAGGGTTTATTTTGTTTTGGGAAGGAGGAAGCTCGTACCTCATGCCGGATATGATTTGCCTTAGGCTTGAAACGGTAAAATCAACATGTTTAATGCTGCCGAGTATTACCTCGTTTGAATCCGTAAGTATAATGTTGCTATGCCTGCCCATAATTTCTACTATTAAAGTTTTTATGGACAAATCCCCCAGTTCATCATAGCTTTCAATATGCATTTTTATAACCCGTTCAAACTCCGGCTGGGAAAAGCCTGTAATTTTCCCTCCTAAAAGATGCTTTCTAAGCAGCATACAAAACATTGGAGCTTTTTCAGGGTTCTTCTTTTGCTCACGGGAAATGTGGATTCTTGGGTTGGAAGAGCTGGCGCTTGCTATAAGCTTATGGTTTTTTCCATCTGCTCTGATGTTGATATGTATTTCGTCACGCTCGGGTTGGGTTATTTTATCTATTCTGCCATTTAAAAGATTAGATTCTAATTCTTTAACAATGCACGATATTGCAATACCGTCAAATGCCATATAATCACCTCGAAAATATTCTAACATATATATTATACCATATTGTAAACAACTTATTAACATTTTTTGAAACATTTTTCACAAAACGTCTTTGTGGCTTTAGGTGTGCATCCAAAATAGCTTGTTAAGTAATTAATTTGTTGTTTTATATCATGAAAAATTTGCGAAATTTCCTATAATATAAAAAATGTTCCACGTGGAACATTAAAAAATCTTGTATTTTAAATATAATATGATATAATTAGTGTAAACGAATTTCATCATATTCATCATTGCGCCAACGGCGTAATTAAATAAAGGATATGATTTAATAAATACATTAGAAAAATCAGAGGTGAAAATGTTGAAAATAATAGCAGTTGCTAACCAGAAGGGCGGTGTTGGTAAGACAACAACTGCGGTAAACCTTTCCGCCTGCTTGGCTGAAAAGGGGCAAAGAACCTTAGTGGTGGACAGCGACCCCCAGGGCAACACCACCAGCGGGCTTGGGGTGGATAGAAGAAAAATTCAATATTCCATATATGATGTTCTTGTGAATTCGGTAAGCATGAGCGATGCTGTTATACATACCAAATGGAAAAACCTTGCCATATGCCCCTCAAGCATTCACTTGGCAGGGGCGGAAGTTGAGCTTGTTGGCATGGAAAACAGAGAGTTTAAGCTAAAAAACTCCCTTTTGGAAGTAAATGACGATTTTGACTATGTAATTATAGACTGCCCTCCATCTTTAGGGCTTATTACAATTAACGCCCTTGCGGCGGCGGATACGGTTTTGATACCCATTCAATGCGAGTATTATGCCCTTGAAGGCTTGTCACAGCTTACTGCTACCATTAAATCGGTTAAAAGAAGCATAAACCCGAATATTGAAATTGAAGGCGCACTGCTTACTATGTTTGACGCAAGAACAAATTTATCCATTGAAGTGGTGGAAGAGGTTAAACGAGCATTGCCAAGAAAGGTTTGCTCTACCATTATACCAAGGAATGTACGCCTTTCAGAAGCGCCAAGCTTTGGAGAGCCTATTATAGTTTATGATACCCACAGCAGGGGTGCTATGTGCTATCGTGCATTGGCAGATGAAATTGTTACAAAGGATAGGGGTGGTTTAAGTGGCTAAAAGAGGTCTTGGCAGAGGTTTGGATTCTTTAATTCCAGGTTATGACGAAAATATAGTCAACAGCAGTGGGGTTGTTGAGCTTAAAATTATAGATGTGGAGCCTAACAGCGAGCAGCCAAGGACCAATTTTGACAGAGAAAAGCTGGAGGAGCTGGCAGAGTCTATAAGAACCCATGGGGTGATACAGCCTATTCTTGTTGTAAAAGATGGGGATAGGTATAAAATTATAGCAGGAGAGAGAAGATGGCGAGCCGCAAAATTAGCAGGACTTAAAGAAATTCCCGCTTTGATTCGTGACTATGATGAAATTAAGCTTTTTGAAGTTTCTTTGATAGAAAATTTGCAAAGGGAAGATTTAAACCCGATTGAAGAAGCTCTTGGATATAAGTCCTTGATGGACCGGTTCGGCATGACTCAGGAGAAGATTAGCGAGCGTGTGGGAAAAAGCCGAAGCGCCATCGCAAATGCCTTGCGGCTGCTTACGCTGCCCCGGGAGGTTATTGAAATGGTCAAGGACGGGGTTATTTCCACAGGTCATGCAAAGGTGCTTTTGTCACTAACCTCAAAGGAGCTTCAAATTCAAGGGGCAAAATATGTTGCCGAAAAAGGGCTTAGCGTTCGTGAAACGGAAAAGTATGTAAAATCTGTTCAAAACGTTAAAAAAGAAAAGAAAGAGGAAAACAGCGACCTTAAATTTTATATCCAATCTTTGGAGGATAAGGTTTCGGCGGCAATAGGCACAAAGGTTAAAATTCGATATGGAAAAGGAAAAGGCAAAATTGAAATCCAATATTACACTGATGAAGATTTGGAAAGAATTCTTGAAGTTTTATCAAAATAGTAAAATCGACAAAAAATCCGAAGTTTTTCAAAAATATGGAAGGTTAAATTTGACCTGTATTGGATTTTTAGAAAGTTTTTAATGATAATATATTAAAAGAATGAATTTTTGTTTACAGGGCAAAATATTATGCAGTAGATGGCTTTGTATATTTATTACAAAAAAGAAAAATGTTCTACATGGAACAATTTTTTAAGGTTGCTTGAAGGAG
>JAQVDK010000020.1 GCA_028697835.1 Eubacteriales bacterium
AAACGGCTGGATGCGAAATAAGAAGGAAAAGGCGCTAAATGTTGACCTTTGGGAGCGGCTTCTTCCCCTTTTAGACCACCACAAGGTTTCGTTTGTTTGGGTGAAGGGGCACTCGGACCACCCGGAAAACGAAAGATGCGACAGGCTGGCAGTAAGTGAGTCAAAAAAATTTCAATAATATTACATTAATTGATATTTGCGCAAAAATAGTGTAAAATAAATATAATAGTTTAGGTTGCAAAGGAGATTTGCAATGTTTAAAAACAAACTGTTTGTAAATATTTTGCTTCCTGCTTTTTTGCTTTTTGGTATATCTTACTTGATAATGGAAAACGAGGGGGCAAATAAAGAGGCTGTTTTTGACGCTCCAACCATGCAGGCGCATTTTATTGACGTGGGACAAGGGGATAGCTGCCTTGTAAAGCTTCCTGACGGGAAGAGAGTTTTGATTGACGCAGGAGATACGGCGGCGGCGGAGGATGTTATCCGCCACATCAGGGGCGAGGGAGTGAAAAAAATTGATTATGTAATTGCAACCCATCCCCACGCTGACCATATAGGAGCTCTTTCCCAGGTTATAAAAACCTTTGAAATCGGCAGCATATATATGCCAAAAGCTTCACATACCACCAGGGCATTCGAGAGCTTGCTTGTTGCAATTTCAGACAAGGGGCTTAAGGTAAACACCGCAAAGGCAGGCGTTTTGCTGTTTGACGAAGGCAATATAAGTGCCGGCTTTTTGGCGCCGGTGGGAGATGATTATGAAAATTTGAACAACTTTTCCGCCGTTTTAAAAATTACATACGGGAATGTTTCGTTTTTATTTACAGGGGATGCAGAGGCTTTAAGCGAGAAGGAAATGATAGACTCCGGGCAGAATTTAAGAAGCACCGTTTTAAAGGTGGGACATCACGGAAGCAATACCTCATCCACAACGGAGTTTTTAAAAGCAGTAAGCCCTAAGGTTGCGGTTATCTCCTGCGGAGAGGGGAACTCTTATGGACATCCTTCGGAAAAAGTGTTAAAAAGGCTGCAGGCAAGCGGTATAGAGATATATAGAACCGACCAAATGGGAACAATAAAAATATACAGTGATGGCGAGAAAATTATCATAGATAAATGATGAGGGATTTTTATGAAGGTTATTATAGACAGGTTTGAAGGCGAATATGCCGTGGTTGAGATTGAGGACGGTACATTCGGGCGCATTTCCAAGGCTATTTTGCCGGGCGCAAAGGAAGGGGATGTGGTTTTGGTTGAAATAGACCATGGGGAAACTCAAAAACGAAGGGAAAAAATCCAAAAACTTATGGACGAGGTATGGAATGATTAATCTTAACGATTTGACCTTTGACGAACTGGAGCGTGAAATATCTGCCATTGGCGAGCCAAAGTTTAGGGCCGGGCAGATTTTCAAATGGTTTTCGCGGGGAGTTTTCGACTTTTCCCAGATGAGCGATTTGTCCGCAACCCTTCGTGAAAAGCTTTCAAGGGACTATACGCTTGCAGGGGCTGATATAAAAGAAAAGTTTTCTTCAAAGATTGACGGAACGGTAAAGTATTTGCTTGGGCTAAACGATGGCAATGTTATAGAAAGTGTCGCTATGTCATACAAGCATGGAATTTCCGTTTGCATCTCCACGCAGGTTGGCTGCGCTATGGGGTGCGGGTTTTGTGCGTCAACCATAGGCGGAAGGGCAAGAAACCTTACAACCGGCGAGATTTTGGCACAGGTTTCCGTGGTGCAAAAGGATTTTGGCGAGAGGGTGTCGAATATTGTTTTGATGGGTATTGGCGAGCCTCTTGACAACTTTGACAATGTTATACGCTTTTTGAAAAACATAAACCATCCGAAGGGGATGAATATTGGATATCGCCATATTTCCCTTTCCACCTGCGGGGTGGTGGATAAAATTTACGAGCTTGCAAAGGAAAATTTGCCCATAACCCTTTCTGTTTCACTGCATGCGCCGGATAACGAAACAAGGGGAAAAATAATGCCGATAAATAAAAAGTATCCGATAGAGGAGCTGATTGAGGCCTGCAATTTTTACCTTAAGGCGACGGGAAGGCGGATTACCTTTGAATATATATTGATTGACGGTGTAAACGACAGCCCCCGCCATGCGGATAAACTGGCAAGGCTTATAGGCGGTATGCTTTGCCATGTTAATTTGATTCCTGCAAATTTTGTTCCGGAAAGCGGGCTTTCAAAAAGCGACAGAAAAACCGTCTTAGCTTTTAGGGAAAGGCTTGAGCAAAGGAAAATAAACGTGACCATAAGGCGAGAGCTTGGCTCGGACATTGAAGCGTCCTGCGGGCAGCTGCGCCAAAAGGCACAAAGGGCTGGTGAACAATGAAAATAAGTGCTATAACGGACATAGGAAGAAAACGCAGTAACAACCAGGATTGTTACTATGTAAGCGAAAATTGGTGTATTGTGGCGGACGGTATGGGAGGTCACAGCGGCGGTGAGATTGCCAGTCAAACCGCTATAAGCATTATTAAAGAGTCTATAAAAAACAGCAGAGAAGAAAATGTTGAAAGAACCCTTAGAAAGGCAATTTATGACGCAAATGCAAAGCTGTATGAAATGTCGGAGAAAAACCCGGCACTTAAGGGAATGGGCACAACTGCTGTTATTTGCTATTTTGAAGGCGGCAGGGCAACCGTTGCCCATGTGGGCGACAGCAGGGCGTATCATATCACAAAAGATGGGCTGCGCCAGCTTACCTATGACCATTCCATAGTGCAGGAGCTTATAGAAAGCGGGACCATAACGCCTACCGAGGCAAAAACCCATCCCCATAAAAACCTTATAACTCGTGCTATTGGAACTGAAAAAACCATTGAGGTGGATATAAATACCATAGATGTAAAAAAGGGAGATTACATACTCCTTTGCACCGATGGGCTTACGGCCTTTGTAGCGGATAGCGAAATAGAAGCGGTAATTACGCAAAACAATACGGATGCTGCTGCAAGAATGCTTGTAGAGCTTGCTAACAATGCAGGCGGTGCCGACAACATTACAGCAGTTATAGTTGAAATATAGAAATGGGGGGGAAAAGGGAAGTGACAGGTAAAATACTGGGCAATAGATACGAAATACTGGAGGAAATCGGAAACGGGGGCATGGCACACGTCTATAAGGCAAAATGCATGCTTTTGAATAGATTTGTTGCGGTTAAAATTTTGCGGAGCGAATTTGTTTCGGATGAGGAGTTTTTGGCAAGGTTTAATGCCGAGGCGCAAGCGGCGGCGGCGCTTTCCCATCCCAACATTGTAAGCATTTATGATGTGGGCAGGGAAGGGAATATTGAATATATTGTAATGGAATATGTTGAAGGAAAAACTCTTAAGGAATATATAAGGGAAAATAAGCTTTTGCCATGGCGGCAGGCGGTGGATTTTGCCATACAAATTGCAAGCGCATTGAACTGCGCACACAAAAAAGGCATTATACATCGGGATATTAAGCCCCAAAACATTATGCTTGCAGCGGACGGTGTTTTAAAGGTGACGGATTTTGGAATTGCTCGGGCGGCTTCGTCGTCTTCCGTTACCATAACTGGAAGCGCCATGGGAAGTGTCCACTATTTGTCTCCCGAGCAGGCAAGAGGTGGTTATACCGATGCAAAAAGCGACATATACTCTTTGGGGATAGTAATGTATGAAATGGTAACGGGAAAGCTGCCCTTTGATGGGGAAAACCCCGTAACCGTTGCAATAAAGCAGATTCAGGAAAAGCCTGTATCCCCCAGGGATTATAATTTGGCGGTACCTCTTTCTGTGGAGAAAATAATTTTAAGGGCTATGGACAAAGACCAAAATATGCGCTACCAGACAACTTTGGATATGCTCGGTGACCTGGAGGCGGTAAGGATAAATCCTGAGGCAAGCCTTTCCCCTCAGCTGCAAGACACGGAAGGTGCCACCAAGAAGATTCCCGCTGTAAAGCCTGAGCAGCTTCATACCAAAATAATAGAGGATGAAAAAAAATCTGCACCGCCTGAAGATAAGGCCGGGCAGAAAAAAGATGAGGAAGGTTCTAAAATGAACAAAGCCGAGAAAAAAGCAGTTATTTGGGCGGTTATCACTTCCGTAGCTATTGTGGCGGCACTTATTGTTGGCGCTATGGCTGTTATATTCCCCGATATGCTCAAAGGCTCTGCAAAGGATATCCAGGTGCCAAGCCTTGTTGGCGAATCTTTTGAAGACGTTAAGGACCTGTACGAGGAGCAGGGCATAAGCGTAAAAGTGGAAGGGGAGCAGTACAGCGACGAATACAGCGTGGGCGAAATAATTTTCCAAGACCCAAAAGCAGGAAGGCTTCACAGGCTTCCTTTCACCATTAATGTTATTGTAAGCAAGGGTAATGAGGAATTTATCCTGGATGATTACAGCAAAAGAAGCTTTATAGACACAAAAATTGACCTTGAGGATAAAAACATAGTGGTTGAAGAGGTCGAGCAAGAAAGCGAGGACATACCTCAAAACATGGTTATAAAAACAGTCCCGCCCGCCAAGTCAAAGGTTAAGGCAGGGGACAAGGTTACGGTTTTCGTTAGTACGGGCATTAAAGAAAAACCCGTTATTGTTCCAAGTTTAGAGGGTTTTGACATTCAGCAGGCAAGGAAAATCCTCTCCGAAAACAAGCTGGGAGAGCCGAATGTCAAAGAAGTATATAGCGACAAGGAAAAGGGAGTGGTTGTAAAGCAAAGCATCCCTGCAAGCACCGAGGTTAGGGAATACACCGTAATCGAACTTGAGGTAAGCAAGGGGCCCGAGCTTAGAACAAAAGATGTTGACATTAGAATTCCCCAGGAAAAAAACAGCACACATATCAAAATTTTGCAGGATGGGGTGACAATTCACGACCAAACCCATTACAAATCCGAGGGCACAGCCTTTGGAATTACCATTTCCGGAAGGGGCAAGGTTGTTTTAGAGCTTTATTATGATGGAAAACTCTCTGAAAAGATGACGGTGAATTTATGATAGATGGTATTATTGTAAAAGGAATAGGCGGATTTTATTATGTGGCTTGTGACAAGGGAGTTGCCGAGTGCAGGGCAAGGGGGAAGTTCCGTAAAGAAGGGATAACCCCAATGGTGGGCGATAGGGTTGGAATAACAATTGTAAACGAAAGCCCCCTGCAAGGGGCGTTGGAGGAAATTTTCCCCCGCACAAACTCTTTAATACGCCCGCCTGTTGCAAATGTTGACACGGTGGTTATTGTTATTGCAACGGTTTCGCCTGCTCCGGATTATTTGATGGTGGATAAGCTTATCGCAACTGCCGAAAAGGCAGGGATTGAGGTTGTTGTTGCAGTTAATAAAACGGATATTGCAAGCCCTGATGAAACCGCATCTATTTACGAAAAAGCAGGATTTCCCGTGGTTAAAACCTGTGCCGTGCAAAAAATCGGGATTTCGGAGCTGAAACAAAAAATCTGTGGCAAGGTTTCTGCTTTTGCCGGAAACTCCGGTGTCGGAAAATCCAGTTTGTTAAATGGACTGGGGTTTAACCTTGAAGTGGGGCAGGTTAGCAAGATAGACAGGGGAAAGCATACCACCCGTCATGTGGAGCTTTTGCCTCTTGAGGGCGGCGGGTATGTAATTGATACGCCCGGATTTTCTCTTTTGGATGTAAATCATATCAAGGCCGAGGAACTGAAAAAATATTTTCGCGAATTTGCCCAGTATGAGGTTTGCAGTTTTGCAGACTGTGCCCACTATGGGGTAAAAGCGAAAAACTGCGGCGTTGTGGCGGCGGTGGAGCAGGGGAAAATTGGGAAAACGAGGTTTGAAAGCTATGTTAATATTTACAGCATTTTAAAAAATATTAAGGAGTGGGAAAAATGATTAAAATTTCGCCTTCGCTTTTGGCGGCTGATGCTACAAAAATGGGCGAGGAGGTAAAAAAGATAGAGCCGTATGCCGATATGCTCCATGTGGATGTTATGGACGGACATTTTGTCCCTAATATAAGCTTTGGGATTCCCTTTGTGGCAGACATGAGCAAAGCAACGGACATAACCTTGGATGTTCACTTGATGATTGAGCACCCGCTTTCATATATAGAAAAATTTGCTAAGGCCGGTTCCGATATAATTACAGTGCATATCGAGGCTCCGGACAACGCGGCGGAGTGTATAAGGCTTATAAAATCTCTTGGCAAAAAGGCGGGGATTGCCCTAAACCCGAATACCGACCCTAAAGATATCGCCCATTTGGTCGATAGCGTGGACATGGTGCTTCAAATGACGGTATTTCCCGGCTTTGGCGGGCAGAGCATGGTTAGACAAGCCCTGGACAACATCAAAGTTATAAGGGATATGATTGGTGAAAAGGATTTGCAGGTGGATGGCGGAATTTATGTTGAAAACTGCCATGAACTTGTGGCTTTGGGGGCAAATGTTATTGTATCGGGTACTGGGATTTTTGGGCAGAAGGACTCTGTTGCCGCAATAAAGGCGCTTAAGCAGCGCTGTATGGCGGAGGCTTGAAAATGAGGGCTTGGATTTTCGGCGCATCCCAGGCAAGTGCGGAGGATGCCCTTTTTTGTAAAAGAATCAGGTTTGGCGCCGATGATTTGATTATATGTGCGGACGGCGGATATAATATTGCAAAGTTTTTAGGAATAACTCCCCATATAGTCATTGGCGACATGGATTCCATAAGGGGAAAGGTGCCAAGTGATGTAAAAACCATTGTATATCCTCGCAATAAGGATAAAACGGATTTGCACCTTTGCATAGACTATGCGCTTGAGGTGGGGTGCAATGAAATAATCTTGCTGTGCTGCTTTGGGGGAAGGGTTGACCACAGCCTTGCCGCAATCATTTCCCTTCGCTATATTTTGGAGCGGGGGGCAGAGGGTATGCTGCTTACCAGAAATAGCAAGGTGTTTTTGATTAAGGAAAAGACGGACATAAAGCGGGGGGAATATACAAAGCTGTCTTTAATTCCCGTTACGGAAACCGTCTCGGGCGTTACCACACAGGGGCTTCATTATGCCCTTGACGATGCTGTAATGTATCAAACTGCAAACCTTGGGATAAGCAATGTTTTTGCGGGCTCCCAGGCGACGGTTGACATAAAAGAAGGAATACTTTGCGTTGTTTGTGAAATTGACTAAATATATTTTGTAACATATTTTAGGCACACCGAATATACTATACCATAAAAGGGTGTTTTTTGCCCGAAAAAGGTGTAGGACATAGGGGGTGTGCTTTTTTTGTTAAAAAAATTTTTCTGCGGCAGCCTTGTGCGAATCGTCATAGTTTCCGTAGGCTTTGGGATACTTGCCGCATTCATGCTTCCTATGTGGCTGCTTGCAATGATTGAAGCCATACTGATACTTGTGTTGGGGTTTATGTACATAACATAGGGATTTGGAGGAACAAGTCAATTAGTTTTTTTAAGGGGTGTTCTTTATGAAGATTATTGTACTTAAAATGCCAAAGTTTTTTGGCAATATTCTAAAGAAAATATTTCGTATAACATAAGGCTCATATTATATTAACCCACCTTAAAAAAGGTGGGTTATATTTTGGGGTTATAGGAAATTGCTATCAAATGATGGCCGCGTGAAATATTGTTTGCATATGTTATGTGGGCAAAATATCCACATATGCCTGCGGACGCTGTCCGCCGGGCGCTGCCCGCTTTTAATTGGAGTTTTATGCAAAAATTTCGTCAAGCCACTGTTTGCAAAGGGTGGTCCATGTTCCCACATGGGGGTTTATAAGGCTTGGGTTTTGCTCTGCTGTCTGTCTGTTTGCAAGGGACAGACCGTGAGGGCCTTCGGGGTAGATGTGCATTTCAAAGGGCACCTTGTGCTTTGTCAGAGCATTGGCAAACAAAAGGGAGTTTTCAACAGGAACGGAGCTGTCGCTTACTGTGTGCCATAAAAACACAGGAGGCATATTTTCGTGTACTCTGTTTTCCAAGGACAAATACCGTATTATATCGCTGTCGGCATTTTCGCCTAAAAGGTTGTCAAAGGAGCCTCGGTGGGCCTTCTCGCCGCCTGTAATTACAGGATAGCTAAGAATTGCCGCATTGGGACGGTTTTTGCCTTTTTCCATGCCTTGTATGTCTAACAGGTACGGCTCGTCATACATGGTAGCCAGCGCCCCTGCTGCGTGGCCGCCTGCGGAAAAGCCGCAAACCGCAATTTTGCTTGGGTCAACCTTCCACTTTTTTGCGTTGTCCCTTATTATGCACATGGCCCTTGTAGCGTCTAAAAGGGGCTGTGGATGGCGGTTTGGGGCAACACTGTAGTGAAGGATAAAGGCATGGTAGCCCGAGGCGTTTGCCCAGTATGCAATAGGCTCTGCCTCTCGCCAAGATGTAAAACCATAGCCGCCGCCCGGTAATATTAAAATTGCGCCGTAGGATGCATCGTCTTGAAAGTTTAGCAGGAAGTTTGTTAAGGTTGGGGCAAAATTTTCATCTGCACCATTGTATTCCTCTTTTGACCAAATTTCGTATGTTTCCCTCATTTTGGTATCCCCTCTTCCTTGTTTATTATTTTTTGACCCTTTTCCACTACCTTGGATATATATATGGAGCATGAAATCAATATTATTCCCGAAAGAAGCATCAGGATTTGCTGACCGTGTATTTGCTCGCCAAAAAACATTGGACCAAGCCTTTCTATCATGCCAAGTATCCATGAGCCTATGAAAACGCCTGAAAAGCCTAAAAGTCCTGTTGCCGCCGCGCAGACTCCTATATACATGGTTCTACCTTTCAAGGGGGCATAGTCGTATTGGACGTTTAATATGGCAATGCCGATTGCCGCCCAGCCTATATTTGAAAGCATAGCCGTTATCGGATATACCCACCGGCCCGTTGAAGGTGTTAAAAATATGCACAGCACATGGGAGGTACCTAATATTCCAATGCTTAGCTTGCATACGTTCGCCCACGATGTCCTGTCTGCAAGCCTGCCCCATTTTCGCACGATAAGCGCCTTTAAAATGCTTGCGGCAAAGCCTACTATGCTGATTAAGGTATATGAAAGCTTTACCGTGCCTACAAGGTATATCCCGTTAAAGGGTACGGCAATTTGGATGCCCATACTGTAGATTATATGCATTATAAGTATGGGGCGAAAGCCTTTAGAGCCAAGGACCATCTTGATTACCGACCACAGCCTTACCCCTTTTGTGGTTTCTTCCAGGCTTTCAGGCTCCATTACCTGGGCAAGGGAAATAAAATTCACAACCGTTAAAATACCTACGATAACGCCAAGCAGTACGAACCCTGTTTGCCTCTCGCCTTGCGTTTTGTCCAAAATCATGCCTGCCATAAGGGTTATTGCAGACACGACGATAAGGGAATAAAGCTCCCTGATGCTGTAATATTTTCCCCGCACACGCTGGGGCGTTAGGGATATTAGCCAGTTGCTTGCGGCGGGGGTTATAAAAGCGCCGATAAAATGTGCCATGGTAAACATTATTGTAACAGCCACGACCCTTGCGCGCACATCCTTTATAAAAAGAGGCACAAAAAACATCAGGGTGAAAAGGCTTCGATGGATAATTGCGCCTGCCGACACCAAGGGTTTTCGTTTTTTGTACCTTTGGGCAAAGGCTGCACCAAAAGGCTGAATTGTTGCCGCCAACGACGCCAAGGCGTTTATTATGCCGTTTGTTGTGGTTGACACGCCGATGTGCTGTAAAAATCCGGAAAGGTATGTGTTTGCCACCAAGGCGGCAATGGTTGCCGACGTGGCGCCGTCTATGGTGAATGCAACCCGGCTTTTTTTGTATTGGTTTTTATTTTCGGGAATTTGGTTTAAGAATTTCCTTCGTAGCCTTCCAAGCACGTACATTATGTAATAGTACATATCCTGACACACTTTCAATATTTTATTGCATGCTTTTCGTTCGCTGCCATTCTACTACATCGACGAAAAAAATACAAGAGGTATTTGCAATTTTAACAAAAAAGTTATATAATAGCATGAAATACATGCTTTTTTAAGGAGGATTTTACTTTGTTTGGCACCGAGTTTTTTGCTGCGTTCAGTGCGGTTTTAACTGTTGTTTTGCTTATTGCCTCAGGATACCTTTTGAGCATGCGTGGCAAGATTACACAGGAAGTTTCGTCTTTTATTACCTGGATTGTGGTTAACATCAGCCTGCCTTGCGTAACGGCAAGCACTATCATAAGCTCCTTCGATAAAAGCGAAGTTTTGTCCATGCCGATTTTTTTGGCGGCACCCCTTGTTTCCGTTGCTTTGGGCTATGTTGCAGGGTATGTTGTGGCAAAGCTTGCAAGGCCCAAGGAGGGGAGGTTTGGTCAAATGGTTGCTTTGACCGCTCAAAACAACACTATTTTTATGGGGCTGCCTGTAAACATTGCCATGTTTGGCGAGGCAAGTGTTCCTTTTGTGCTTTATTATTACATAGCAAATACCCTTTTTTTCTGGACTCTTGGGGTTTATGCCATCTCCGAGGGAAAACGAAAAAAAGGCAAGAATATTTTTGGCATTTTTGTAACGCCGCCCATGTTCGGCGTGTATTTTGGAATTTTGGGCTTGCTTTTTGGTCTTGTGCCGCCAAAGCCCGTTATGGACACGCTTAAATACTTGGGAAGTCTTACAACTCCCCTTAGCATGATATTTATCGGACATGTGCTCTTTAGGTCCGGACTTTCAAAAATTCGCTTGGAAAAGGATGTAATTGTGGGGATAATTTGCAGGTTTGCCATAGGCCCTGCCATTGCAGTGCCAATATTTATTGCCTTTGGCGTGAAAGGTTTAATGCTTAGCGTGTTTGTTGTTCAGGCCTTTATGCCTGTTATGGCAAACAGCGCCATTGTTGCGGAGCAGTACGGCAGTGATTCACGGTATGCCGCTGTTATGACCAGTGTTACAACATTGGTGTCTCTTTTAATTTTGCCGCTGGTCAAGGTGTTTTTAATATAGCAATTCGCCTGCCTTGCACCGCCTGGGGGGTGGACTTTGGTAACAAAATACGCATTATGCGCCATAACATTGTCGAAGGTTTTTCCTAAACCCAAGTCCAAATCCTACAATAATAATATATGCTCTTTAATTGCTCCCTCGGCATTGACAAAACAGAAGTGGTATTGTATAATTAATGTGCTAAAATTACCATATCTTTATTTTTTATGTAGATTTTGCTTTGCACTTTAACATTTGCTTCCAGTAGTTATAGCTTTAAGGGTGGAGGCTTTTCATACAAGCCCTGCCCTTTTTAGATATATAAAAACAGACAGCTTATCATTTAAGGAAAGGAGTTTATTTACATGTTGATTTCTGAAAGTATTTATGTATCCTTGTTTTTATTTGCGATTGTCTTTTGTGTCTTGTTTTCGTTATACCTGTTCATTAAAGTTTTTTCTTCTTTCATGGGAAAATTCCAAAGAGTTAAAAAGTAAGTTCTTTTTACAAACAAGTGTTTATTCATATAAGGGAGGTACAGTATGTTTATTGATGCGTTAACAGGACTATGGGAGTCGTCGGGGTTTGTTGCTTTGACATGGCAGCATGTTGTGATGATTTTTGTTGCTTGCGTACTGATTTATTTGGCAATTGTTCGTAAATTCGAGCCGCTTTTGCTGCTACCAATCGCTTTTGGCATGTTGCTTGTAAATTTGCCTCTTAGCGGACTTATGGGAGAGCCTGCTTCCGATTCCGAAGCAGGAGGCTTGCTTTATTATTTGTATTTGGGAGTAAAAAAAGGAATATACCCATCTCTTATATTCCTTGGAGTAGGTGCAATGACGGATTTTGGTCCGCTGATTGCCAATCCAAGCAGTTTGTTTTTAGGCGCAGGCGCACAGTTTGGAATTTGTATTGCGTTTGTGATTGCAACTGCTTTGGGTTTTAATCCCGGGGAGGCATCTTCCATTGCGATTATAGGTGGTGCGGACGGACCCACCGCAATTTATCTTACATCAAAGATGGCGCCGGAGCTTCTTCCTTCCATTGCGATTGCGGCATATTCGTATATGGCGCTTATCCCCATGATTCAGCCGCCTATTATGCGCCTTTTGACCACGAAGAAGGAAAGGGAAACCGAAATGACTCAGCTTCGAGAGGTGTCAAAGCTGGAAAAAGTATGTTTTCCGATTATCGTTACAATTTTATGTGTGCTTCTTTTGCCTTCTGTGGCACCTTTAATTGGAATGTTAATGCTTGGTAATTTGTTTAAGGAGGCGGGCGTGGTCGAGCGCTTGTCCGATACCGCGCAAAATGCCCTGATAAATATTGTTACCATATTCCTTGGCGTAACCGTTGGCGCCACTGCGGCGGCGGAAACGTTTTTGCGCCCGCAAACTTTAATGATTATCGGGCTTGGACTTTTGGCGTTTGTCTTCAGCACTGTTGGTGGACTTTCTTTAGGCAAAATAATGTATTGGGCTACCGGCGGAAAGGTAAATCCGCTAATCGGCTCTGCCGGGGTGTCGGCTGTGCCGATGGCTGCGAGGGTGTCCCATGTTGAGGGGCAAAAAGCAAACCCCGTCAATTTCCTGCTGATGCATGCAATGGGACCAAATGTGGCAGGCGTAATCGGCTCGGCTGTTGTTGCGGGTATTTTGCTTACGCTATACGGGTAATTCAAAATTTCAATATAAGCAAACGGACGGCATTTTTGCCGTCCGTTTTAAGTTTTTTATCTTTCGGTAAAACTACCCTTTCGAATATTTTTTTATTTTTTCGTTTACCTTTTCTCGCAAGTTCAAAATAAACTCTGCACTATGAGGATAGTTGTCAAAGGTAATGTTTGTTTCCTCGTCCATCATGGCGACAATTTCTTCTTTAGGAACGTATTTTTCCAAACACTTTAGCACCTGCATATCCTGCAAGGCGTGTTTGAACACCTTTAGCCTTAAGGATTCCAGTGGGCCACCGCTGCCCGGATAAACTGAAAATGGGTCCCCTGATGGGTAAGCGCCATCTGCATCTGTAACGAGAAATGGGTTTATAGGACGCATTGAAAACTGTGAATAGTAAAAATTATATCCCCAGTGCAAAAACCCTGCAATATCGTATTTATACATCTGTAAGCCCAAAATGCGGTTACGGTAAGAAGGCATTGCCATAAAACGGTTTCCTACGCCTACTTTCTGGGCACAGCAGTTATAAGTCCATAAATTCGGCACTTTGTTTTGCAAGAACGGTTCAATGTGGTTTGTAGCGGGAACAGGTTTTGTAACAACACCCATTTCGTAAAACTTATACTCGGAAAGAGCGTCAAAAATCACAAACCCCTCAAGAAGGTCCTCAACCATTGCCCTTGCCGCTTGATATTGCTCGATGTGCTTGCCGGAAGGCTCGTCGGAAATATGGAAGTATGTTTGCTTTTCTATGCCCTCTTGCTTTAAAAACGAAACAAGAGCGGGCAGGAATTGGTTTAAAAACACCTTATATTCTTCGGATGTGGCTGATACATCCCAGCCAAAAATACGCACTAATTTTCCGTTTTCAACAGCCATTATTTTAGGAGTGGACTTTGCTCCCCATTGAGTGAACAAATGCGCCATTTCAAAGTGTTTTATTCCACATTCTTTGCACATGTCAACCCAACGCTTTAATTTGTCGAAAGAAAAAGAATATGTATTGCCTTCTTTAAAGATATCCACCAGTTGTACGGTGGGGCGCTCCCCTCCAACCTTTGTGTCCAAGGGCGGTGTGAAAATGGGAGTCAAAAGCATATTTATTCCGTTGTCTGCCGCTGTTTGCATAAATTTGCGGACAAGCTCCCAGTATTTTTCCGAAAAGACTTCAACGTTGTAGTATGTGGCGATACAATCCGTATGAAACCATTGGGTAAAGATAAGCTCTTGCTCCGGCAAAACCGCATTTATAATCTCCAAATTAAATGTTTTGCTTTCGCAAACCTCATGCTCTTGATTTTCTATAATAATTGTAATGGGATATACTCCTGCCTTAAGGGTTTTGTCTGTTTTTACATCAATCCAAAGGGACTGAAAATTCCCTGTGGCAAAAAAAGGAATATCATCCTGGGTGTAGAGGACATCCGGGAAAAGCCCGGGCTTGGTTGTTAAATAATTCTCGTCATACTCGTCTTTGTAGGCGGGAAGCTCGGAGGGCACATTCCCAACTTTTCTTACGGTTATTCTGTCTGCTATGGGTGATTCCACTTTAACGGAAATAGCAAACCTGGTAGCGCCTTCGCACCACAAAGCAATCTGATATGCAAATTCTTCACCCTTTAATACCGAAGCTGCGCTATATTCTGCTGCTTGCGGCATATCGGACAAAAAAACTTTTTCAAGGGACGATAGCTGCTTTAAATGCAATTTAACCATAATATTCACATCCTTTGTCAAAATTTATTGTTGCTGGATATAGTATAACCCAACAGCAGTTATATTTCAATATGGAGATTTTTCAATGCCGCCTGCCATATGTGTTTATTGTGTTAACCAACGGGCAGCACCCTTTTTAAAGACACCGAATTAGCAAGGCTTTGCATTAAAATACCACGACTCAACAAGAATTGCATATGCCGATAAAAATTACTTATTGAGAATAATGCCGGGGTTGTATATAATGGATTTGTACATAATGGCCAAAAGTTCAAAAAATGTATTGCGAAGGACGTGTAAAAATGAACAAGATAATCAGAAGGTACGACAAAAACCCGATTTTAACGGCGAAGGATATTCCTTATGAGTGCCTGCGCTGTTACAACCCCGCAGCAACAAAGTTTGACGACAAATATTTGCTGTTGGTACGTGTTTGGGGGGAAGGTAGGAAGGAAAGTGTTGCACTTGCATTAAGTGATGACGGCTATAATTTTACGGTTTGCGATACTCCTGTGCTTGAGCCCGGTGAAGGCGATAACGGACGCTTGAACGACCCGCGTGTTACCAAAATAGGGGATACATATTACATATGCTACTGCAGCGACCCGGAAAGCGGCATTGTAATCGGGCTTGCAAGCACCAAGGATTTTAAAACATTTGAAAGACATGGTTATTCCCTGCCCGATAACAGGAATGCGGTTTTATTCCCCGAAAAAATCAACGGTATGTATGCAATGCTGTCAAGGCCCTTCTCACGCCAGTATTTTTTGGACAAAGGATATGATATTTGGGTATCTTACTCGCCTGATTTGGAGTTTTGGGGAAGGCACAAAAGAGTTTTATCATATATGGACGTAGCCTGGGCAAACAATAAAATAGGCCCGGGGCCCCAGCCAATAAAGACTGATAAAGGCTGGCTGGTAATCTATCACGGTGCCGAGCTTACGGATGAAAATGCCGACGGTTGGGCAAAAATATACAGGGCTGGCGTAATGCTTTTGGATTTGGAGGACCCATCAAAGGTAATTGCCAATGCAGCGGCTCCTTTGTTCGAGCCTGAAACCCAGTACGAAAAAGACCCGTTTTATAGACCTAATATTGTTTTTCCATCAGGTGTGATAGTTGAAGATGACAACACCGTAAAAATTTACTACGGTGCTTCGGATAATTGTATTGCGCTTGCGGAAACAACGGTGGAAGAGCTTGTTGAGTACTGCTTTAATTCGACCGAATATCAGAAAACCACAGATGTTCCTCATTTAAGACATGAAAAAAGCAAATATGCTTAGAACAAATTTTTTTACAGGGAGTTTTTTATAAATGAGTAGTAAATACGTTTTTCCAACGATGATAACGCCGTTTAACGCGGACGGGAGCGTGGACTATGCCACTTGTGAAAAATATGTGCAGTGGTATTATGACAAAGGCTGCAACGGAATATTTGCAGTTTGCCAGTCCAGCGAAATGTTTTATCTTTCACTCGAGGAGCGGATAAAGCTAAACAGCGTTGTGTGGAACAAGGTAAAAGAGATTGAAAAAAACGGCGGACGGAAGATGATTGTTGTTTCCTCCGGGCATATTGCAGACAGCATAGACGAGCAAATATACGAGCTTAATAAAATTGCCGAAACGGGAACAGATGCAATTATTTTTCTTACAAACAGGCTTGACATCAACGACGAAGGTGACGACGTTTGGATAAAAAATGCCGAAAAGCTGATAAGCGGCCTGCCGCAAGATTTAAAATTAGGGCTATATGAGTGCCCGTACCCATACAAAAGGCTTGTTACGCCAAAAATATTGCAGTGGTGCCTTGATACCGAAAGGTTTTTCTATATGAAAGACACTTGCTGCGACGCCGAAATGCTGGATTTGCGCATTAAGGCATTCAAGGGCAGCAATTTTAAGCTGCTAAACGCCAACAGCCAAACCCTTTTGGATTCCTTGCAAAGCGGCGGCGACGGGTACTGCGGCGTAATGGCAAACTTCCATCCGGAGCTTTATGTTTGGCTTTGCGAAAACTTTGAAAAAGAGCCCGAAAAGGCAAAAATAATGCAAGGCCTTCTTGCAACAACCGCATTTACCGAGCTTTGCCTTCCATATCCGCTGACGGCAAAATACCATATGTGCCTTGAAGGCATTGAAACGGAAAACCACGGAAGGAGCAAAAAGGCAAGCGAGCTAACAGACTATGCCAAATCCTGCATAAAGCAAATGCGCAATTTGTGCAATCATATGAGCAGTACAATAATTAAGGGGTGAGATAATGTCAAGAAAATATAGCATTGGCGTGGATTTTGGGACTTTATCGGGCAGAGCCTTGCTGGTTGATGTAAAAAGCGGCGAGGAGGTTGCCACAGCCGTTTTTGAATACCCGCACGGGGTTATCGACAGCGTTTTGCCGGACGGGAAAACACAGCTTGGAGCCGATTGGGCACTTCAGCACCCGCAGGATTATATAGACGTTTTAAAAGAGGTTATTCCGTCGGTTATAAAGCAGGCAAACATATCCCCTGGCGATGTTATAGGTCTTGGGATAGATTTTACCGCTTGCACGGTTTTGCCCATAAAAAACGACGGAACTCCCCTTTGCTTTTTGGAGGAGTATAAAAAAAGTCCCCACGCATATGTAAAGCTTTGGAAGCACCATGCGGCTCAAAAAGAGGCAAATTTGGTTACGGAAAAAGCCATAAGCGAAGGCGAAAAATGGATAAACAGATACGGGGGAAAGGTATCGTCCGAATGGCTGCTGCCAAAGGTATGGCAAACTTTAAACGAAGCGCCGGATATTTACGAAAAAGCGGATAAGTTCATAGAAGCCGGCGATTGGGTTATAATGCAGCTTACGGGGATAGAGTGCAGAAGCGCATGTGCGGCAGGGTATAAAGGGATTTGGCACAAGAGGGAAGGCTATCCTTCAAAAGAATTTTTAAAATCCTTAGACCCACGCCTTGAAAACCTTGTGGAGGAAAAACTGTCCTCTGATATATTCCCTTTGGGCGGCAAGGCGGGGGAAATTAACGAATATGGCGCAAGATTGACGGGGCTTTTGCCCGGCACAGCAGTTGCGGTGTCTATTATCGACGCCCATGCCGCAGCGCCTGCGGTGGGCATAACAAAGCCGGGAAAGCTGCTTATAATTATGGGAACGTCCTCGTGCCATATTATTCTTGGGGAAGAAGAAGTGGACATTCCGGGAATGTGCGGCGTTGTGGAAGATGGGGTTATCGGGGGCTATTTTGCATACGAGTCGGGACAGGCCTGTGTGGGCGACCATTTTGACTGGTTTGTGAAAAACTGTGTGCCCGCCCATTACCTTGAAGATGCAAAGAAACAGGGTGTTAATATACACAAATACCTTAGAGAGAAAGCCAAAAAGCTAAAGGTTGGCGAAAGCGGGCTTTTGGCCCTTGATTGGTGGAACGGCAACCGCTCTGTTTTGGTGGATGCGGATTTGACGGGAATGGTTTTGGGAATGACCTTAAAGACAAAGCCGGAGGAAATATACCGTGCGCTGATAGAAGCGACGGCATTTGGAACAAAAATAATTATCGACAACTACACCCAAAACGGCATATTGGTTGACGAGATAATAGCGGCAGGGGGAATTGCCGAAAAAGACGAGATGATGATGCAAATATACTCCGATGTGACAAACAGAGAAATAAGGATATCCGCAAGCGCCCAGGCGGCGGCATTGGGCAGCGCAATGTTTGGTGCGGTGGCGGCCGGAAGTAAGGCGGGAGGCTATGACGACATACAGTCGGCGGCATGTGCCATGGCAAAGGTAAAGGATGTTATCTACAAGCCCATAAAGGAAAATGTTAAGGCTTATGAAAAGCTGTATGAGGAGTATAAAATACTGCATGATTATTTTGGAAAAACAGGCAATGAGGTTATGAAACGCCTTAAAGCCATTCGAGAGTCGGCGCAAGTTTAACTTGCGCCGATTGTGCTGTATAGACAACCAAAAGCCCTTGAAATAAGGGCTTTTCGGCGTTTTGGAGAGCTTTGATTTTTGGGGATGTCTTTAAAATTTAATTTTTGTTTTTTGCCAAATGTTGAAGGCTTTTTTAAGATTTTGCAGAATATTAATAATAAGAAAAGAAATGTGTGTAGACCTGTTTTTGCATACAGTACACGTTGAAAAAGTATTGTTAACGTCGAGGGGAAAAAAGAGATGTAAACAAATAAATAAAGGTTGCAGAAAAGGTATTTATATCATCAATTATAAAAAGATACAAGCAAGTTAAAATGATGTTGTTTTTGTAAAACTTTTTCTGCCGGGAAAGGAGTAATATGACAAAAGTAGAAGAAAAGGAAATTAAAGAAGATATATCATATAAAGATAGAATGAATTATATTTCTTTTATTATATTTGCATGCATTATGCTCACGGCAGCGTTTATTTTCAATACTCCCGCTGAAATTCTTTATGGGAATATGGTTATTTTGATTTCTCCGGCGAATTTGATTACTGATTATTTTGAGATTGCCAATATTGGTGCCGCATTGCTAAATGCTACGATTATGGTTGTTCAGGCAATTATAATTATTAAAAAAAGCAAACAACATATCAGCGGATTGTTGATAGCATCGATTTTTACTCTTGCTGGATTCTCGTTATTTGGAAAAAATTTATACAATTCTACACCAATTATTTTGGGCGTGTTTGCATATGCCAAATTTAGAAAAATACCTTTTAATAAGCTTATGCCCATCGCTTTATTTGGTACAGCTTTAGGTCCTTTGGTAAGTGAGGTTACCTTTAATTTTGGTCTTTCGATTATTCAGGGGATGCTTTTAGGAGTATTGGTTGGGTTTATTTCAGGCTTTTTTATTCCTGTTTTAGCACAACATTTTATGAATTTTCATAAGGGGTTCAGCCTTTATAACATAGGATTTACAGCAGGAATAGTTGCTACCCTTTGTACGGCATTGTTTCGAAGCATAGGATACGAGGTGGAAACTGTTTATTTGGTTTCCAGAGGGAATAATATGCAACTATCCATATTTCTTTTTCTTTTATTTGGCACGATACTAATTTTCGGTCTTGTTTCTAATCAGTGGTCTTTTAAGGGGTATGGTGCCCTTATGAAGGAATCTGGGCGAGGAAGAAACGATTTTACTGAAAAATACGGTCAAGGTCTTGTGTACATTAACATAGCTCTTTTGGGAATTGTTTTCACGACATACATATTAGTAGTTGGAGGAGAATTAAATGGACCGACGATAGGAGGAGTCTTTACGGTGGCGGGGTTTGGTGCCGCAGGGAAGCATCTTAAAAACGTATTACCAATTTTGTTAGGAGTTTTTTTGGTAAGCTATTTCAGTGTGCATGATGTTAAATCTACCGCTGCGCTTCTTGCTGTGCTGTTTGGCACCACGCTTGCACCGATAAGTGGATACTATGGTCCGGTGGCAGGTGTTATTGCCGGAGGACTTCATATGAGCTTTGCTGCCAATTTATCATTTTTAAATGCGGGAATGAATCTTTATAATAATGGGTTTTCGGGCGGATTCATAGCAGCCATAATTTTACCCATTCTTGAAGAAATTCGCAAATTAAAAACAAGATAAACCAAATTGGTATTTATTTGTCTAAGGAATAAATATAAGGGGGGGTGGGCCTTCTTGACTCTATACCTGTCCTTGTTTTCCTTAAGATATAGAAAACTCACACATTCTTTTTCTTCAAGAAGGTCCAAAAATCTTTAATAACTCTGATTCCTGCTTTTAACGTTTAAGTTTTTTATTTTATTCTGACATGAGAAAGTGCAGTTTGGTTCCCTGTAAAAGTATTTTCCTCATGTTCTTTTTATTTACCAACCCAACGCTATAAGCTGTTGCCATGGACATCTAAATTAGCCTTTTATTTGTTTTAAACCGTTTTGCACCATCTGTTATTGACCTACAATCGTATATAAATACTTTTTAGATACACTGCCAACGTGAATTCCGTCAGTGTATATTTCAAACAATCTCGTGCCGGACAGAACAGTTCCCATCGTACCTTTGCCGATATCGAATGTGTAACTGTAGCTTGCGTCAAAATTCGCGGTGGCTGCTGTGGGTATATAGGTAGCCGTGCATGATACCGAAACGCCTCCTTCATACTCCAGAGGGGTTTCAGTGAATTGCAGTTCAATATTATTTCCGGTCATTCCACCCATACTTCCCAGCGTAATATTATATGAAGAGGCACCGCCGCCAAAATAGCCCACACCGTCCATTCTTGCCACAATAATATAGTTGTTTAACAACTCCGTGTAAACTGAAACCGGTCTAAAGAAACGTTCGCTTGGGCTAAGATCGATGTTGCTTACAGTGTTATATATATACCCATTGTCCGTCAGCTCGGTAGCATTTAGCACAAAATAGCTAAAGGATTTAAGCGAATCTGATGCACTGACCGTTACATACAAAGGAGAGGTGGTATCTTCCGCAAGACACGAAAGATTGAAAACCTTGACGCTGGGCCTTGTGTGACTTACATTGCTCCTTACATCAGGTATATAATTGCCGTCGTAATCTGTGTTGTTGACAAGCATCCATCTTGAAATATCGTTTATTTCAAAGGGACACACATAGCCCTGCGACTTAGGGTATGAAAGGGGATAGTCGCTTATATAAAACTTCACAAATCGCAGTAGACTTGAAGCGGTCAGTATCTCGGTAATGCCCCTTGATTCTTTCTTCATGAGATCGTAAATAATTTTCAATCCCAAGGGGATTGAGGCGGCGATACTTTCACCCGGCTCTGGCGGAGCCAGGCATATCTTCCCGCTTTTCATTTTATATACAGGTTTTTTTCCATAACTGTGTTCACTTGCGACAAAGCCGGCAAAGTAGCTGCTTGCATATTCTATTGAACCATTGTGATTCGTAATATCGTCAAACCAGCTTGGCGGTATTTTTTTGCCTTCCCGGTTTACAAAAGACCCCTTTTCATTGGGGAAAGTATCTGCGGTGTACACGGCGGCAAAGATGTCCGCCGCGCCCTCGGTAAACCAAAGCTCCGAGGAGCGAGACATTTTCCATATGCCTATGTATTTTGCCTGTACTATATGAAAATACTCGTGGTACAGCGTGTTGTAAACCTCACCCCAGCTTTCATAGTTGCTGCCGTTTAGGTAAATGCTTGAACCGTTGGAGTAGCCGTCGGGACTGTCGGGGTCATTGCGCATAATGTTTATGGTTATATTTTGAGAGTCTGAAAGAACGGTGTTTCTAAACAGGCTTCTAAACTGCGGATATATAGTGGTTGCGAAAGTGGTCATAACAATATTTGCCATCTGCTTTTGCGTATATACCTTGCTGCCTATAATACAGTCGTTATCAGAATTATAGTTAACTCTTACACTGCCGGCACTTCCCAGACCGCGGTAAATCGAGGCATCGCTTCCGAAAATCAACCCCCAAAGCGACAGGTGGTCTGTATATATTGTTGCAATGCCGTTATAATAATCAATATCGGCGTTTTGTGTTTTCCAGCTTCCCGTTGTTTCGTCAAAATATGCCGCTTCCAACCCTTTATCGCCTACCACCGAAGGGTCAAAGTGCATTGTCATTACAATACCCTCAATTTGCGTCACAGCGCCGCTTTCATCCGTCACATCCACGCTGGCGCATTGAAGCACAGCGTCATCTGTCGGCATTACCGACTGTACGGACAAGCTACGTCCGCTTATAACCTCGCCCTCCGGCACGGAAAGCGAAAAACCGTCATGGGTATTTTCAGCCGCTAAGGGCTTTATAAACGAAAGATTCGGCAGGATAATAATACGCAGACGTCTGCTGCTCCCTCCGGTGCTTACGGTAAATTCACAAACGCCGCTCTCTGTCGGCGTACCATAAATAATTCCATCCCAAGACAATGAAAGTCCCTTCGTCAGCTCTGCACTGTAGAGGTAGCCGCCGCTTAACCGATATGAATACGGAGTATCGCACATAGCCTTTGGCGGATTTCCGTATATCATGGTAGTATCATCAACTTGCCTTACAATTACCTCGAATTTATCATTTACGTTTTCTTTATTGGTGATACAGAAGCGGGCATACGGGACGCGATCCTCTATTTCCCGCACGGAATTGGTTACAGACACTTCTGTAAGCGGCTCGTTGTCAACGCCATAGCAAGCAACGTCTGCACGATTTATAACATCCTCTAAGCCCGTGATGACGCTTATGCTGTCTGTTACCCAATTAAAAATATCGTTAAAAGTAAGAGTAAGAACACCGTCAGCAAGCGTGTGTTGATAATATTTCAGAAACTCCGACGAGCGCTGCGTTAAATAGGATTTTAGTGAATCAGTCGGCGCATTTTGAATGGTTTTTGCTTCCGCCGCAGGCATCATACTGTCCACTTCAAGGCAAAGCACCTTAAAATAATCTGCTTCTTCACTGCCGGGTAATGTGAAGTGCAGTAGCTCGCCGCTTGTATATTTCCCCTGCGGAAGTGTTTGCACACTAACTGCCATCATGCGGTTGACGCTGTAAGCCGCCGCAATTATATTGCAGGGAGTGAAGATATAATCTGTATTATACGTCACCTGAATTACATCTTGGACAATTACCACATCCGTTATGTCTACTTCATACTGGGCGGCAGTCACTGCCGGGAATGCCTCCATATTTATAAACATAGCGCATATGCATAAGAGAGTGATAAATCGTTTCATAAAATCATCCGCCTTTCGTTTTTAAAATTAATATTAAGGTCAAGAAGTTTATTTGAGATTTTATGTGCGTTGCGGTTTTTCGGCAGGTTTTCTCGTCGCTTTCTTTTTCCTCTGCTTACCTTTGGGTGTGCGTATGACAAGCATCATCAAAAACAGACAACCCATAGGGGCAAAAATATGGTAAATAACACCTACTGCGCCAATATCGTCAAAATCGCATAGCATGGCGGGCTTGTTGATGTACGGAAAAACAAAGAGGTAGCGAATACGCTCGGAGCGTGTTTCACCCTTGGCAAGGCTGGGCCTCGCTTCGTCGCTTTTATATATTACATAACCCCGATACTTTTTTCCGTTTGCCAAAAACCAATAGCCCTTGGAAACGATGTGGGAGCGGTTTGGCTCTGCTTGGCTTTCGTCCACCCGCCACCCATAGATGTCCACCGTACCCGTTGCGTCGTTTGTGTATTAATTCCATGTGCCACACCTCCATCTGTATAACTGTATAAATTTTAACTAAAAAGTCTTTAGAAAGCATCGTTCAAAAGGGTGAATTAGCGAAAAAAAGCCACTCATACTTTAGTATGAGTGGTCGGTTAAACCCCTGTATTTATGCGATTTGATGCAGTATTTTTAAAAAACAAAATTTTCAATGTGGGTTATATATTATGCCTGATTAACAAATACATATAACAATAGTATTCCGATAAAGCATGGTTCAAAAGTAAATTAGTTTAAGCCATACTGATTTGAAATATGAAGCCTATGGCTTTTGTTTTTTATGCTATATGCAATATAAAATCAAGCTTTATATGGTGTAACCATAAAGATTGGATATGATGATTAAATAATGATGATTTACTTTTGAATAGGCATTTGTTACTATTAAACCAAAGAATTATTACATGTCGATTTCAAATGAAGCCATTGGCTCGAAGCGACAAGGTAAAAGTTGAGGGAGGTTTTTTTATGTCCCAAAGTTATTGCTTTAATAACGACAAAAAAGAAGTGGTTTTTAGTAAGTACAACACGCCCACCCCTTGTGGGATTGGGGCTTGTTATATGTGCGTTTGTGTTGATTTTCATGCGCAGAAGGATTACACAAATCAGCGTGTCTTTAAAGCTTGTATTTGTAGCTACTTTAAAAGGCTTTATACACATAATAGGAAATTACTTAAATTTGTTTGTGTTAATTGCAATACCCTTATCTGTTCACAGCGTGCTAACAACTTCGGGTGGTCTTGTTTTTTCTGCACTTTTGGGAATAATATTGAAGGAAAAACCAACCTTTAGGACGATTTTATCCCTG
>JAQVDK010000021.1 GCA_028697835.1 Eubacteriales bacterium
TATTACAGCACCGCGGGAAACGTGGAAATGCAGAAAAAATCCGCAGTTATGGGCGCGCTGTCTTTATACCTTGATTTTATAAATATTTTCCTTTATATTTTAAGAATTTTTGGCAGAAATCGAAAATAGTACTTGTAAATCAAGAAAAAGTATGATATAATACCATAGCTATTACACACGCTTGTCTATCTTCTTATGATAAATCAAAAAGACAGGCGGAGGTAAAATAAGAAGGAGGAAAATTTTTATGGCAGTTATTTCAATGAAGCAGCTTTTGGAGGCAGGTGTTCACTTTGGGCACCAAACCAGAAGGTGGAACCCAAAGATGGCGGAGTATATTTTTACCGAAAGAAACGGTATTTATATTATCGACCTTCAAAAGACGGCTAAAAAAATCGAAGAAGCGTATTCTTTCGTTCGCGACGTTGTGACAGACAACAAATCAGTTCTCTTTGTAGGGACGAAAAAGCAAGCTCAAGAAGCTATCCGTGAGGAAGCTGAAAGGGTTGAGATGTACTATGTCAACAACCGTTGGCTGGGCGGTATGCTTACAAACTTCAAAACCATAAGAAAAAGCATCGACAGGCTTTATCAATTGGAAAAAATGGAGCAGGACGGCACGTTTGACCTTCTGCCCAAAAAAGAAGTTTTAAAGCTGCGCAACGAAATGCAAAAGCTTGAAAAGAACTTTGGCGGTATTAAGGAAATGAAACAAATGCCCGGGGCTATTTTCGTTGTTGACCCCAGGAAAGAAAAAATTGCAATTGCAGAGGCAAGAAAGCTTCGTATTCCTGTTGTAGCCATTGTTGACACAAATTGCGACCCGGAGGAAGTTGACTATGTTATTCCCGGCAATGACGATGCCATCCGTGCGGTTAAGCTTATTGTTGAAACTATGGCCAACGCTGTTCTTGAAGGTAAGCAAGGTGAATCCTTCAGCCAAAAGGCAGAGGAAAATGAGGACGCTAAAAAGCCAGAGCAAAGCAAGAAAGAAGTCGAAGAAGCAGTTGCCGAATAATTTTACCTGTTATAGTAAAATTTAAGTATAAAGGAGTTTTAATAGATGATTACCGCAGCAAAAGTAAAAGAACTTAGAGAAAGAACCGGCTCGGGCATGATGGATTGCAAAAAAGCCCTTACCGAAGCCGGTGGAGATATGGAAAAAGCTATTGAGTTGTTACGTGAAAAAGGTCTTGCTACTGCCGCTAAAAAAGCAGGCAGGATTGCGGCAGAGGGTGTTGTAAACGTTACTGTTGAAGGTAATGTAGGGGTTATTGTTGAAGTTAATGCCGAAACAGACTTTGTTGCAAAAAATGAGGAGTTTCAAAATTTTGTTGCAAGCGTTACAAAACAAATTATGCAAACAAACCCCAAAGACGTTGAGGAGCTTTTGGCACAAAAATCCATTGATGATGATAACATAACCATCTCCGAAATGCTTACAGAAAAAATTTCTACCATTGGCGAAAACATGAACATAAGGCGATTTGCCCGTTTTGAAGGCGTTAATATGGGTTATGTTCATGGCGGCGGTAGAATTGGTGTCCTGGTGCAGTTTGATGTTGACGAGGCTGCTTCCGAAAAAGAAGAGTTTAAGGAGTTTGCAAAAGACATCGCAATGCAAATTGCGGCTGTTACACCTCAGTTTGTTGACATTGAAAGCGTTGACCCTGAAGTTGTAGAGAAGGAGAAGGAGATTTTAAAAGCCCAAGCCCTAAACGAAGGAAAACCGGAAAATATTGTCGAAAAGATGGTTATGGGCAGAATTTCCAAGTTCTATAAGGAAATTTGCCTTGTTGAGCAACCTTATGTTAAAGACCCCGACAAGACGGTTAAAGCTTTTGTTAAGGAAGTTGAAGGCAAAATCGGCTCTTCAATTAAAATTGTTAAATTTGCAAGATTTGAAAAAGGCGAAGGTATCGAAAGAAAAGAAGAAAACTTTGCCGATGAAGTTGCAAGCATGATTAAATAATTTAATAAAAAACCAAAGCCCGCCATGTTTAAACATAGCGGGCTTTAAGTTTTTTGTCATGATGGGAAGTTATATGTTGGTGCAATTTCGGATGTTTTCTTCATCCCTAACACCTTTTTAACTTATACATTTAGCATATCTAAAATTGCTTGTTTGGATTTGGCGCCAACTGATTTGTTTACAACTTCGCCGTTTTTTATAACTATTAAAGTAGGAATACTCATAATGTTATATTTAGCAGCAAGCTCGGGCTCTTCGTCAACGTTTACCTTACCTATCTTTGCAATATCAGCGGATTCGCCGGCGACTTCGTCAATAATGGGACCTACCATTCTGCACGGTCCGCACCAATCAGCCCAAAAGTCCAACAAGACAGGCTTGTCAGAATTCATCACTTCTACCTCGAAATTTTCTTTAGTGATTTTTATTGCTGACATAACAATCAAACTCCTTTACATTGGTTTTTTACTTATAGTGCATTTAGAACTTATTATATACAATTTTAGCCGGAAAGTATGTGACTTAATCACTTTTTAAGTTTAAAACAAGGGTTTTACATAAATATACTTGAATTTTAAGGAAAATGTTGCTATATTGCAAAAAAACTTCTTGACAGGGTATAGTTCTTTAGGTATAATATACTGTATATCGGAATGACGTTTCGATACCGCTTATTTTTGCTGCAGCGGAGGGAGGGAAAGTTTGTGTCAGAAATCAGAGTTAAAGAAAATGAATCCTTGGACAGCGCACTTCGCAGGTTTAAAAGACAATGCTCAAAAGCTGGTGTTTTATCTGAAATCCGAAAAAGGGAGCACTATGAAAAGCCCAGTGTAAGACGTAAGAAGAAATCGGAGGCAGCAAGAAAACGTAAGTTTTAATCCGGTTTGGAGGTTTTAAAGTGGCTCTTAAGGAACAATTGATGGCAGATTTGAAGAAAGCTATGAAGGATAAGGATAACGTTTGGAAAAATGTTGTTCAGATGTGCCGAGCAGCTATTCTTCAGTTTGAGAAGGATAATAAAACCACTCTTGACGAGCAGGGTGTTATCGAAATTATTGCGAAAGAAGTCAAAAAACGCAAAGACGTCTTGCCGGACTATGAAAGAAGCGGCAGAGAGGAGCTTATTGCCGAAATCAAAAGGGAAATAGACATACTTATGTCTTATCTTCCCAAGCAATTGGAAGAATCCGAGATAGAGGATTTGGTTAAAGAAGCCATCGCTTCAGTTGGTGCTTCCACAATGAAAGATATAGGCAAGGTTATGGCGGCTGTTATGCCCAAAACCAAAGGCAAGGCGGATGGAAAGCTTGTAAACGAAATCGTCAGGAAGCACTTATCCGGGCAATAGAAGTATTGCAAATTAAATATCGAGATTGAAGGCATTTGTTTTTGGGCATATGCCTTTTTTCGTTTTAAGAAAAGGTTTGCCCCCCCTGGCGGGCGATACCGTTTTAAAAACTTATGTGACCGAATTTTTTAAGCTGCTCCCTAAGGCCTCATTTTTGACCTAAGGGAGTATTTTTTATATGTATTATTTAAATTTGCAAATTAGATTGTTTTTCCAAATGTGCCTTTTATTCTCATATCAATTGGAAAGATGAAGCTACAATTGAAATTTTTTAAAAGAATTTTTAAGCATTCTAAAGTCAATACTAAAGATATATTAAGCTTGTTTAGGGGGACAAAAATTGATGAAAGCTTTAATTGCAGCTTTTGTAGTATTATTATTTCTTTTTGGCTGCGCAGGCAATCAGGAAAAAAATTTGACGCCGCAAGTATCAAAGCCGCCAAAGCCTCAGGTTACTGCCCCGCCGGAGGAGACGCCGAAAGACCTGGAAGAGCCTGAAGACCCAATAGAGCCCGTTGAAGAAACCTTGTCCGCTTTTTACACAAAAATTGTGGACAGCTCAAAAGCAAGGCTAAAGAACATACAGCTTGCAAACGAGGCTTTAAATAAAGCCATAGTTCAATCGGGAGATATATTTTCCTTTAATGATGTGGTAGGACCTCGGACTGCAGATAGAGGATACCAGGAAGCCCCCATTATCATTGACGAAGAAAAGGAGATGGGAATAGGCGGCGGTGTTTGTCAGGTAAGCACTACCCTATATAATGCGGCGCTGGCAGGAGGGCTGGAAATTATAGAACGCCACCAGCATAGCGCTGAGGTTGGATATATTGAGCTTGGAAGGGATGCCACCGTAAGCTATGGTGGATATGATTTGAAGTTTAAAAACACCCTGCCTTATCCAATAAAGTTTCAGGCAGGGTTGGGAAAAGACACGGAGAGCATTAAAATCATCGTAATAAAAAGCTGAGAAACGAGTACCGTTTCCCAGCTTTAATTTTTTAATGAGAAGTTATTTCCACCCACATCTTCGAGTATTTTTCAGTAGCTTCCGAAGAATACGTAAATTCTTCGCATTTTTCCAAAATTTCCGCCGACGGGAACATAATGGGGTTGTTTAGCATTTCTTCTGTAGCAGCGCCTTCGACAGGGGAAGTATAGCCTGTTTCCTCCATGTTCCTTGCAGCAATTTCCGCCCGACACATAAAGTCTATGAATTTATGCGCAAGCTCTGGCTCCTTGGCGGTTTTTAAAATGACAAATCCGTCCGTCCAGCTGTTGCTGCCTTCCTTTGGAATCACATAGTCCAGGTCGGGGTTTTCGTTTATTGCAATCAGCGCATCGCCTGAATATGTAAGCGCAAGCGCACCTTCGTTTGCAATCATTTTGTCCGCCATCTCGTCGCTGATATAAGCTTGGACCAAAGGCTTTTGCGCTATAAGCTTTTCCTTTGCTTCTTCCAACTGCTTATCGTCGTTTGAATTCATGCTATATCCCAAAGAAATAAGCGCGGCCCCTACAACATCCCTTACGCTGTCCCACATGAAGATTTGGTTTGCGTATTTTTCGTTCCATAGTATGTCCCAACTGTCAACGGGGTCGCTCACCATTTTTTTGTTGTAAAGGATTCCTAAAGTTCCCACCATATATGGCACGGAATAGTCATTGTTTTCGTCATAAGATGGCGCAAGGTATTCAGGCTTTATATTATTTATGTTTGGAATTTGGGATTTGTCCAATTTAACAACCCTGTCCTCTTTTATCAGCCTGTCGATAAAATAATCCGAAGGAACAACAACATCGTAGGTGTAAGTGTCGTTTGCTATTTTTACATACATGTTTTCGTTACTGTCAAACTCGTTATAGACAACTTTAACGTCAAATTCTTTTTCAAAATCGGAAAGAACGCTTCTGTCAATATACTTGCCAGCGTTGTAAACCTTCAGTACCGTCTTGCCTGAAGTGCATCCGGACAAAAATGATAGTGTCAAAACCAATGCCAAAGCCATAGATAATTTTTTCATAATTACATACCTTCCTTTCCTTCTTTACTGCTTCGTTTATTTACTACAAAAAGAAGAGATAACACCGAAACAAACATTATGGTCGAAAGTGCATTAATACTTGGGTTTACACCCTTTCTTGCCATTGCATAGATGTAAACGGAAAGAGTTTCAGCTCCTGCACCGGATGTGAAAAAGCTTATTACAAAGTCGTCTATCGATAAAGTTATGGATAGCAAAAACCCTGAAAACACCCCGGGCATAATCTCGGGCAATATCACATGAAAAAACGCATAACTGGTGCTGGCTCCAAGGTCCTCCGCCGCTTCCAACAGATGGCGGTTAAGCTGCTTTAGCTTTGGCAGAACCGACAAAATAACATAAGGCGTGTTGAATGTAATATGCGCCAAAAGCAGTGTTGCCATCCCCATTGGTATCTTTGCAAACAAGAAAAACAGCATTAGCGATACCCCCGTCACAATGTCGGGATTCATTACGGGGAAATATGAAATGTTCATTATGGCACTTTTATAGCTTTTTTTCATATAATGAATTCCAACCGCCGCCGCCGTGCCCAAAATCGTGGCCACAACCGCCGACACAAAGGCAATGGTCAGCGTGTTAAACAGCGAGTTCATAATAGCGCTGTCGGAAAAAAGCTCCTTGTACCACCTTAGGGTAAATCCGCCCCAATATCCCCGGCTTCGCGAGTTGTTGAACGAAAAAAGCATCAGGATTAAAATAGGGGCATATAAAAATAAATATACTAAACCAACATAAGCTTTTCTAAATGTTCTCACAGTAATCCGCCTCCCTCAACCTCTTCTTGAAGGTCAAGCTTGCTGGATATTGCAATGGATATTAGTATAATCAGCATAAGCAATGCCGAAAGGGCGGAGCCAAAGCCCCAATCTCCCGCAACAACGAATTGGTGTTCAATGATGTTGCCTATCATATTGTGTTTGCCGCCGCCTAAAAGCCTTGTTACAACAAAGGTAGTTACAGCGGGCATAAATACCATTACAATACCCGAAAAAACTCCCGGCATGCTAAGGGGCAGTATTACCCTTAAAAAAACGTCTTTTTTGCCGGCGCCAAGGTCGTGTGCCGCTTCTATTATGCTTTTGTCCATTTTGGTCAGCACCGAGTATATGGGCAAAATCATAAAGGGCAGAAAATTGTAAACCATACCCAACATAACGGCGCCTTCGTTGTATAAAAGCTGTTTTGGCGCCACATTAAACATACCCAAAAGCCTGTTTAATATCCCGTTTGTTTCCAAAATGGTCAGCCATGCATAAGTCCTTAAAAGAAAATTCATCCACATAGGCACAATTATCAAAAACAGCAACAGGTTTTTATGCTTGAAAGTGTCCCCAGCCAAAATCATGGCAATGGGATAGCCTGCCAAAAGGCAAATAATCGTGCAGTATATTGCTATTTTAAAGGAGTATAAAATCACGCCAAGGTAAAGGGGCTGAAAGCATTTCATAATATGCTCGCTTGTAAAGCGTATGCTGCCGCCGCTTGTATCTATTGCGCTGTAGGCTAAAATCATTATAAGCGGAACGATTATAAAGGTTATGGCCCAAGTCACATAAGGGTATGCGGGAATTGTCTTTTTCATTCCGTCACCTTCTTCATTATGTGAATATCGTTTGGCATTATATTCATGCCGATTTGCGAGCCTGCCTCCTCCGCAAGTGTGGAATGAACCATCCAGTCAAAGCCGTTGCAGTTTATAATCATTTCATAATGAACGCCCTTGAATATGACGGATTTTACAACCCCATTAAGCATTGCATCATCCTGCGGCACGATTTTTATATCCTCAGGCCGTATAACCACATCTACTTTTTCGTCGGCGGCAAATCCTTTGTCAACGCAGTCGAAGGTGCGGTCTGCAAAAGTAACCAAAAAGTCTTTATGCATAATTCCGTCTAAAATATTGCTCTCGCCGATAAAATCCGCTACAAATGCGTTTTCCGGCTCGTTATATATATCTTCAGGAGTGCCCATTTGCTGAATTTCCCCGTTGTTCATAACAACAATTGTATCAGACATTGTAAGGGCTTCTTCCTGGTCATGCGTCACATAAATAAACGTAATACCCAACCTTTGTTGAATACGTTTTAGCTCTATTTGCATATCTTTCCTCATTTTAAGGTCAAGGGCGCCAAGGGGCTCGTCTAAAAGAAGCACTTTTGGCTCGTTGACCAAAGCGCGTGCAATTGCCACTCTTTGCTGCTGTCCTCCGCTAAGGCGGGAGACATTTCTTTTTTCAAATCCCTTTAAATTTACAAGGGCAAGCATTTGCTCGACCTTTTCTTTTATAATGTTTGAAGGGATTTTCTTAACCTTAAGCCCGAAGGCTACGTTGTCGTAAACATTCATGTTGGGAAAGAGCGCATACCGCTGGAACACGGTGTTAAGCTCACGCTTGTTGGGTGGAAGGTTGTTAATGTTTTTGCCATCAAAAAAAACGTTGCCTTCGGACGGTTGCTCAAAACCGCCGATGATTCTCAGCATGGTTGTTTTACCGCATCCGCTGGGACCAAGCAACGTAAAGAATTCATTACGCCTAATTGTTAAATTGATACTTTTTAAAACTTCGTCGGTTGAATCAAAAACCTTTGATACGTTCTCAAGACGTATAACCTCTTTGTTCATTTATCAATCCCCTTTCCGGTGCCGAATAAAACGGCATTAAAATGTATATCATATCATATATTTTTTTTCATGTTTTGTCAATATTAAAATTGAATTTTTAAGATTATTGTGTTATAATACAGATTAATATTTAATATTTAGTATGAATTATACAATTTTGCAGTTGGGGGAGAATATATAAATGGGAAAAATAATATTGCTTTTGTCAATTGCCTTCGTTTTTTGGAAAAGGGGCAACCTATGCTCGGCAATTGCCAAATATATATATGCAAGGGGTAAATCCGAAAGCTGGAAAAAATGGTTTGAAATTGCGGAAAGAGTAGGCGCAATGAGCTTTGACAACAAGCTTTTGCGGGCATACCTTTTGCTTAAGGACGGAGATGTTGACGAGGCAAACAAAAAATTCGCCCTACTGTCCATGGAAAGGCTTACGCCGCAGCAGAAGCTTCGCTTAAAAGGCTCCTATGCCCTTGTTTTTTGGAAAAAGGGCGATGTAAATACCGCTATTGAAATGCTGGAGGAAGTGGATAGGGAATTGCCCACCACATCCACTTACGGAAGCCTTGGATATATGTATGTCTATAACGGTAATTTGACAAAGGCATTGGAGTATAACCTAAAAGCCTACGAATATAACGATACAAACCCAATTATTGTGGATAACCTTGCCCTTACTTATTACAAAATGGGCGAGTATAACAAGGCAAAGGAATATTACGAAAAGCTGATAGACATGAACCCCACTTTCCCGGAAGCTTACTTTGGCTATGGCCGACTTTTGGTGGATATGGGAGAGGTTAAAAAAGGCTTGGAATTTGTTCGCCGGGCTCTTACCTGCCAGTTTTCCTATTTAACAATGACGGGCAGGGAGGAAATAAACGCATATCTTGACCGGTTTGACGAAGATGAAATCTATGACGAGGTTTAAGGTGAGAAGGCACAATTAAATTTAAGATAAAAGGTGTATAAAAAATATTTTTTTGCTAAAAATATAACTTTATGACAACTGAATAAACCCTTGGCAAATAGGAAATAATCATATTATAAATTTATTTGTCAGGGGGATTTTTATGTCAAAATTTGTTGTTGAGAAAGCGAGGGCGATGGATGGTAGTGTGACCGTTGGCGGCTCGAAAAATGCCGCATTGCCCATACTTGCCGCAACAATTCTTGCCGATAGCAGCTCTACCATCAACGATGTTCCCGATTTGGCGGATATCGGCAGCATGTTGGAGCTTTTGCGCTGTCTTGGTGCAACTGTTTCCAAGGATAAAAACTCTGTAACCGTATCTTGCAAAAAACTCCTTTGCGATGTGACTTCCTATGAACTGGTAAGCAGCTTTCGTGCATCTTTTCTTTTGATGGGTCCGCTTTTGGCAAAGTGTAAAAAAGCAAAAATATCCCTGCCCGGCGGCTGTCCCATAGGTGCAAGACCTGTGGACCTGCATCTAAAGGGATTGGCTTACATGGGTGCAAAAATTAATCAGGGGCATGGGTATGTGGAGGCTAAATGCAAGAAACTTACAGGTGCGGATATATATTTGGATTTCCCCAGCGTAGGGGCAACGGAAAATTTAATGATGGCGGCATCCCTTGCGGACGGTCAAACCGTTATAGAAAATGCCGCTGTTGAGCCTGAAGTGGTGGACCTTGCCAATTTTATAAACTCCATGGGCGGTAACATTTCAGGCGCAGGTACGGATACAATAAAAGTAACCGGCGTGGAATCTTTAAAGGGTAGCAGCCATACAGTCATCCCAGATAGAATTGAAGCGGGCACCTTTGCCGCTGTTGCCGCTATTACGGGAAGCAGGATTCAAATAAACAACGTTGTGACCGAACATTTAAAGCCCATAACGGCAAAATTAAAGGAAATAGGGGCAGATGTTAAGGAAAGTGGAGGAAGCCTTACGGTTGATGCCCGCGCAAAGATAAAGGCAGCTAATATAAAAACCCTTCCTTATCCCGGATTTCCTACGGATATGCAGGCGCCATACACGGCAATCATGTCTGTTGCGGAAGGGACAAGTATTATAGTGGAGACCATATTTGAAAACAGGTTTTTGCATGTACCCGAGCTTATGAGAATGGGCGCAAAAATTAAGATAGACGGCAGAGCGGCCGTGGTGGAAGGCGTGAAAAGCCTTACAGGCGCAAAGGTCAGGGCAACGGACCTTAGGGCAGGCGCCGCCCTTGTGCTGGCTGCACTTGCCGCAGACGGAGAAACAGAAATTAGCGGTATAGAACATATTGAACGTGGATACAGCGAATTTGATACCAAGCTTCAAAGCTTGGGGGTTAATATTGAACGTATGGAGTGATTTTCTTCAAAATATCACGAAATCGGACAATGGCATAAAAGGGGATTATATAACATGACACAACCTGACCTAACCCTACGGTAAGCATGTTAAGCCACATAAGCCCCCCATGCTGCAAGGTTAAATAACATCCGACAACAAGAGCGTTCGCCAACACGGGAGGCAATGGCACAAGCCATGGTCTCCTTCTTAGCTTATACGACATAATTGCCGCCGCTAAAGTGGTTAGGCTTCCAAAAACAATGTCTATGATATTTCCTGTAAAAATATTTGCTATAAGGCAGCCCGCAAACAGTCCGTAAATGGCAGCGGGGGTAAAGCCCGCAAGAAGTGTGAGAGCTTCGGAAACCCGCACTTGAATCAACCCGTAGGAAACAGGTGCAAGGGCCACTGTCAATACGGCATATACCGCTGCAATAATTGCGCAGTGGGCTATAAAACGAGCTTTTGACAATTTTTTCACACTCCTTATTTTAAATTATCTAAATATTATACAATACTTTTAATAAATAATCTACATTTTTGTGAAAAATTTTTATTGACAAGTTGTTTTTATAATGATAAAATGATAACCTGACTATAATGGGCAAAATGGAATTTTTTATGCGTTTATTTAAACACATTTTTTTTAAACACATCGAATTTTGCCCATATTTATATACAGTAACTATATAAAGCAACTGTCAGCATGTAAAATTTAATTGAGGTGATTAGTTTGACGGTACATCCAATTAAGCTTGGGAAAAACACACGTATGAGTTATTCCAGAATCGATGAGGTTTTGGAAATGCCAAACCTCATCGAGGTACAAAAAAATTCGTACGAGTGGTTTTTAACCAAGGGGCTTGGCGAGGTTTTTCACGACATATCCAACATTACCGACTATTCCGGAAACCTCGTTTTGGAATTTGTCGATTATTCCATCGACAGCAAGCCCAAATACTCTGTCGAAGAAAGCAAGGAACGTGACGCTACTTATTCTGCAGCACTTCGCGTAAAGGTCCACCTTATAAACAAAGAAACCGGAGAAGTTAAAGAGCAGGAAATTTTTATGGGGGATTTCCCCTTGATGACAGAGCAAGGCACATTTATCATCAACGGTGCCGAGCGTGTCATAGTAAGCCAGTTGGTTCGTGCACCTGGTATTTATTATTCAATGCAGTATGATAAAACAGGAAAACCGTTGTTTTCCAATACGGTCATACCTAATCGTGGAGCATGGTTGGAGTACGAAACGGATTCTAACGACGTATTGTATGTTCGTGTTGACAGAACAAGAAAGCTGCCAATCACTGTGCTTTTAAGGGCACTTGGTTGCGGCACTGACTCGGAAATAACTGATATGTTCGGAGAAAACGAAATTATTTTGGCAACAATCGACAAAGACACTGCAAAAAGCCGTGAGGAAGGCCTTATAGAAATTTATAAAAGGCTTCGCCCCGGCGAGCCGCCCACTGTTGAGTCTGCAGAGGCGCTTATTAATTCTTTGTTCTTTGACCCCAGAAGATATGACCTTGCAAAGGTTGGAAGGTACAAGTTCAATAAAAAACTTGGCATAGCCGCAAGGATTCAAAACCACACTCTTGCGCAGGATGTTATCTCCCCTGTTACAGGTGAGGTTTTGGCCAAGGCCGGTGAAAAGCTGACCCGCGAAAAGGCAATGGAAATTGAAAGCAACGACGTTAACCACGTTTTGCTTGACGTGGATGGAAGAGAATGTGTTGTTTTCTCCAATAATATGGGTAATTTGTCCAATTATGTAGATTTTGACTGCTCCGACTTGGAAATAAAAGAAAAAGTTTATCTTCCGGTTTTGCAGGAAATTTTAGAAGCGTATAAAACCCAGCAGGAAATAAAAGAAGCTCTTGCCGAAAATATTGACGAGCTTGTTCCCCGATATATTAAAATTGAAGATATTTTGGCGTCGGTCAACTATCAAGTAGGATTGTCCTATGGCATAGGCTCAACCGATGATATTGACCACTTGGGCAACAGGCGTTTAAGAAGTGTTGGCGAGCTTTTGCAAAACCAGTTCAGAATCGGACTTGCTCGTATGGAGCGTGTTGTCCGTGAGAGAATGTCCATTCAGGATTTGGACTCCATAACACCTCAAACCCTTATTAACATAAGGCCAGTTTCCGCTGCAATAAAAGAGTTTTTCGGCTCGTCGCAGCTTTCGCAGTTTATGGACCAAACCAACCCGCTGGCAGAGCTTACCCATAAAAGAAGGCTTTCGGCTTTGGGTCCAGGCGGACTTTCAAGGGAGCGTGCGGGCTTCGAAGTTCGTGACGTTCACTATTCCCACTATGGAAGAATGTGCCCCATTGAATCACCTGAGGGTCCAAACATAGGTCTTATCTCATCCTTGTCAACTTTTGCAAGGATTAATGAATATGGATTTATCGAAACTCCTTACAGGAAGGTTGATAAAGAAACCGGACGTGTTACAGACGAGTGTGTTTACATGACCGCTGACGAGGAGGATGAATATATCATAGCCCAGGCTAACGAGCCTCTGGACGAAGAAAACCGCTTTGTCAGAAAACATGTTACCGCAAGATACCGTGAGAAAATTATAGAAGTTGACGTTGCAGACGTGGACTACATGGACGTTTCGCCCAAGCAGATTGTTTCCGTTGCAACTGCCATGATTCCTTTCCTTGAGAACGATGACGCTAACCGTGCTTTGATGGGCGCCAACATGCAAAGACAGGCAGTGCCTCTTATAAGGACGGACTCCCCCATTGTGGGAACGGGTATGGAATATAAGGCTGCCAAAGACTCCGGTGTTGTTGTAGTTGCAAAAAACAGCGGTATTGTTATTAAAGTAAGCTCCGATGAAATTCAAATTAAAACTGATAACGGAAAGATTGACACATATAAATTACTTAAGTTTAAGCGCTCCAACCAGAGCACCTGTATAAATCAAAAGCCAATTGTACAGCGAGGGGAAAGAGTGGAGCAAGGCGATATTATTGCCGACGGTCCTTCCACCCACAACGGCGAGATAGCCCTTGGCAAAAACGTTCTTATCGGCTTTATGACTTGGGAGGGCTATAATTACGAGGACGCTATTTTAATCAGCGAGAAGCTTGTAAAGGACGATACCTTTACATCTATACACATAGAAAAATACGAGTGTGAGGCTCGTGATACAAAGCTTGGAGCCGAGGAAATCACCCGAGAGATTCCAAACGTCGGCGAGGATGCACTTCGTGACCTTGACGAGAGGGGCATTATCCGAATTGGCGCCGAGGTGCAACCGGGAGATATTCTTGTAGGTAAGGTTACTCCAAAAGGGGAAACGGAGCTTACAAGCGAGGAAAGGCTTCTTCGTGCAATCTTCGGCGAGAAGGCAAGAGAGGTTCGAGACACTTCCTTGCGTGTTCCCCATGGCGAATCGGGAATTGTGGTTGATGTTAAAATATTTACACGCCAAAATGGTGACGAGCTTCCTCCGGGAGTTAATCAGCTTGTAAGGTGTTATATAGCGCAAAGGCGTAAAATAAGCGTTGGTGACAAAATGGCAGGACGCCATGGAAACAAAGGCGTTATTTCAAGAATCATGCCCGAAGAGGATATGCCGTTTTTGCCGGATGGAACCCCCCTTGAAATTGTTTTGAATCCTTTGGGCGTTCCTTCACGTATGAACATAGGTCAAGTGCTTGAAGTTCACTTAGGCTATGCGGCAAGGGCATTGGGCTGGAAGATTGCCACACCTGTTTTCGACGGTGCCAACGAAATTGACGTTATGAATACTCTCGAGCAGGCAGGCTATTCCCGTGACGGTAAAACAATCCTTTACGACGGACGCACCGGTGAGCCCCTTGATTCCAGGGTTACGGTTGGTTATATGCACTATTTGAAGCTTGCTCACTTGGTTGATGATAAAATACATGCCCGCTCCACAGGTCCTTACTCCCTTGTTACCCAGCAGCCCCTTGGCGGTAAGGCGCAGTTCGGTGGACAGCGCTTTGGGGAGATGGAAGTTTGGGCTCTTGAGGCATATGGCGCGGCTTATACCTTGCAGGAAATTCTTACTGTTAAATCGGACGACGTTGTTGGACGTGTCAAGACATACGAAAGCATTGTCAAAGGCGAGAACATTCCGCGTCCGGGAGTTCCCGAGTCCTTTAAGGTTCTTATAAAAGAGCTTCAGTCCTTGGCTTTGGACGTTAAGGTGCTTGATGAGAACTTGGAGGAAATACCCATCAGGGAAGGCGATGACGAGGACGAGGATTATGTTGTAAGAGATTTGGTTCTTGGAGATACGCCGGGATATGAAGAGGTCGGAAGCAGGCATGTTGCAGATGACGGTGAAGAACTTACGGAGGACGATATTGTAAACGAAATCTTAGGTAGCGTTGTTGACTCGGACGACGATGACGATTTTGATGACGACGAGTTTATAAGCAAAATTTCGCTTGAGAGCCTTGAAGTTGAAGAAGAATTCGTTGACGACGACGATGACGTTCTGCTATAGCTTGCGTATCACGGAAACCCAAATTTAAAAGGAGCTGAACATATTGCTGGAATTTAGTAATTTTGAGGCAATACAAATAGGGTTGTCTTCGCCAAACAAAATCCGTGAATGGTCCCGCGGTGAAGTTAAAAAACCCGAAACTATAAATTACAGAACTTTAAAACCGGAGAAAGACGGTTTGTTTTGCGAAAGGATTTTTGGTCCCACAAAAGATTGGGAGTGCCATTGCGGTAAATATAAAAGGATACGCTACAAAGGCGTTGTATGCGACCGTTGCGGCGTTGAGGTAACGCGCTCTAAGGTAAGGCGCGAAAGAATGGGACATATCGAGCTTGCAGCTCCTGTGTCGCATATTTGGTATTTTAAAGGAATCCCCAGCAGAATGGGGCTTATCCTTGATTTATCGCCAAGGATTCTTGAAAAAATACTTTATTTTGCATCATACATTGTTATAGACCCGGGCAAAACCGCCCTTATGAAGAAGCAAATGCTTTCTGAAAAGGAATATAGAGAAGCAAGGGAAAAATTCGGCGACAAATTCCATGCAGGCATGGGTGCCGAGGCTATTTTGGAGCTTTTGCAGGAAATAGACTTAGACGAGCTTGCCATAGACCTTCGCGAGGAGCTTGAAGAGTCCGTAGGACAAAAGAAAGTAAGGCTTATAAAAAGGCTTGAAGTTGTTGAAGCATTCAGAAAGAGCGGCAACCGCCCCGAATGGATGATTTTGACCGCTATTCCTGTAATTCCACCGGAAATTCGCCCTATGGTCCAGCTGGACGGCGGCAGGTTTGCAACAAGTGACCTAAATGACCTATACAGACGTGTTATCAACAGGAACAACCGTCTGAAAAAGCTTTTGGATTTGGGCGCACCCGATATTATTGTAAGAAACGAAAAACGTATGCTTCAAGAGGCTGTTGACGCCTTAATCGATAACGGAAGAAGGGGCAGACCTGTTACAGGTCCCGGAAACCGTCCTCTTAAATCCCTTTCCGATATGCTAAAGGGCAAGCAGGGGCGTTTTCGTCAGAATCTGCTTGGTAAGCGTGTTGACTATTCGGGACGTTCGGTTATTGTGGTTGGCCCTGAGCTGCAAATTTATCAGTGCGGGCTTCCGAAAGAGATGGCTTTGGAACTGTTTAAGCCCTTTGTAATGAAGAAACTTGTAAATGACGGGCTTGCACACAATATAAAATCTGCAAAAAGAATGGTGGATAGGGTCAGGCCCGAGGTATGGGACGTTTTAGAGGAAGTAATCAAGGGACATCCTGTGCTTTTAAACCGTGCGCCAACCCTACACAGGCTGGGTATTCAGGCTTTCGAGCCTGTGCTGGTGGAAGGAAGGGCACTAAAGCTTCATCCCCTTGTTTGTACCGCCTACAATGCGGACTTTGACGGCGACCAAATGGCTGTTCACGTTCCCCTGTCCGCCGAGGCGCAAGCAGAGGCAAGGTTTTTAATGCTTTCTGCAAACAACCTTCTAAAGCCTCAGGATGGCCGCCCCGTGGCGGTACCTACTCAGGACATGGTTTTAGGTGTGTACTACCTTACAATTGCAAGCGAAGAAGAAAATGGCGCGGGCAAAGTGTTTTCATCAGCCAATGAAGCTATCATGGCTTATGAAACAGGCGTTGTAGGGCTTCACGCTCCCATAAAGGTAAAAATATCCCGTGAAATAAACGGAAAGGTTCACACCGGAATTATCGACGCCACAGTTGGACGCCTTATATTCAACGAGCCCATTCCCCAGGACTTAGGCTTTGTTGACAGGTCAGTCCCCGGTAACGAGCTTAAGCTTGAGATTGACTTTTTGGTAAACAAGTCAACTCTTGGGAAAATTGTTGACAAATGCATAAAAGTTCATGGAACTACCGAAACTGCTATTGTGTTGGACAAAATAAAGTCACTTGGCTTTAAATACTCAACCAAAGGCGCAATTACCATAGGCGTTACTGATATGGAAATCCCCGAAGCCAAAAAGCAATATCTTACAGAGGCGGAGGAACAGGTTCAAAATATAATCAAGCAGTTCAGGCGTGGACTTATTTCCGATGAAGAACGCTATAATCTAATCATAGAAACTTGGGACAGGACAAGTAAAAAAGTTGCAGATGCGCTTATGGAGCAGCTAAGCGAATTTAACCCCATATACATGATGGCAAATTCCGGAGCCCGTGGAAGCGTTAACCAGATTCGTCAGCTTGCAGGAATGCGCGGCTTGATGGCGGACACCACAGGTAGGGCTGTTGAAATTCCCATTCGTGCAAACTTCCGTGAGGGGCTTACTGTGTTGGAATACTTTATTTCGACACACGGCGCAAGAAAAGGTCTTGCAGACACTGCCCTGCGTACTGCCGACTCCGGTTATTTGACAAGACGTCTTGTTGATGTTGCTCAGGATGTAATCATAAGGGAAATGGACTGCGGAACTGAAAATTACATTACTGTCAGCGACATAAAAGACGGAGGCGAGCTTATAGAAAGCCTGTTTGACAGGCTGTCCGGCAGGTATGCCGCCGAGGATGTAATACATCCCGAAACGGGAGAGGTTATTGTTGAGAAAAACACCTTGATGTTTGACAATGAAGCACAAAAGATTGTAGAAGCAGGCATTACCGAAGTAAAAATACGCTCCGTGCTCCAATGCGAGTCTAAAATCGGTGTATGTGCCCGCTGCTACGGCTCAAACCTTGCTGCTGCCGAGGAAGTTAATGTGGGTGAGGCGGTTGGTATTATTGCAGCTCAATCCATTGGCGAGCCGGGTACCCAGCTTACCATGAGGACTTTCCACACCGGCGGCGTTGCAGGAGATGACATTACTCAAGGTTTGCCCCGTGTTGAGGAGCTTTTCGAGGCAAGAAAGCCAAAAGGGCTTGCCATTATTGCCGAGATTTCGGGTAAGGTAAGCTTTTCCGAAACGAAGAAAAGGCGTGAAATTACGATTACCGACGATGAAAACGGAGACGTTAGGCACTATTTCATACCATACGGCTCGAGAATCAAGGTAGCGGAAGGTCAAATGATTGAAGCAGGTGACGAGCTTACAGAAGGCTCTGTAAATCCTCATGATATATTGAAGATAAAAGGAATAGCCGCTGCACAAAAATACCTTATCCAGGAAGTTCAGCGTGTTTATAGACTGCAAGGTGTTGACATCAACGATAGGCATATTGAGGTAATAGTGCGCCAGATGATGCGCAAGGTAAAAATTGAGGACCCGGGCGACACAATTCTTCTTACAGGCTCGCTTATAGACAAGTCGGAAGTCCTGAAAATGAACGAAGAAGCCGAAGCTCAAGGTAAAAATCCCGCTACTTACAGCAATGTAATTTTGGGTATTACAAAGGCATCGCTTGCTACGGATTCATTCCTTTCGGCCGCATCATTCCAAGAGACTACAAGGGTTCTTACGGATGCTGCAATTAAAGGAAAGATAGACCCGCTTGTAGGGCTTAAAGAAAACGTTATCATCGGTAAGCTCGTTCCTGCAGGAACAGGTATGAGCCGATACCACAACATTGAGATTGAGCCAAGCGGCGTGAAGGTGCATGATGCCCATTTAGAAGAAAATTCCGATTATATGGATATTGACAAAATGCATATGCTGTGATAATATATTGAAGGTTTAATATTATTGCTAATTTATGCTATGGCAAAGACCTGTTTTCAGATAGAATTTTGAGCAATTTACCTGTACCGAAAAAGGGAAAACTCCTTTTTCGGTGCATTTGGTATTTTCGCTCAAATTCCTATATAAAATTTTGATTGTATTTTTAAAAGAAAGGAGATGAAATAAAGCGTGCCGACATTTAATCAATTGGTTAGAAAGGGACGTAAAACAACAGAAAAGAAATCAGCCTCACCTGCTTTGCAAAAAGGCATGAACACACTTAGAAAACGTTCCATTGACCAAAATTCGCCGCAAAAAAGAGGAGTGTGCACCGTTGTTAAAACCATGACGCCTAAAAAGCCGAACTCCGCCCTTCGTAAAATTGCAAGGGTACGTTTGACAAACGGTATTGAAGTTTCAGCATACATCCCCGGCATTGGTCACAACATCCAAGAGCACAGCGTTGTGCTTATAAGGGGCGGCAGGGTTAAAGACCTCCCCGGCGTAAGATACCACATTGTTCGTGGAACCATGGATACAGCAGGTGTTGCCAGCAGGCGTCAAGGCAGAAGCCTTTATGGCGCAAAAAGGCCCAAGGATGCAAAATAATAATGCAAAATTCTCGTACCATGTGTACGGTAAAATCACAACCGAAAATAGTGCGTAAGTACCATGGTATATTTATATATATATTTGGTAACACCGCACTGACAAATCCGTTTGGCTTTGCCAAGGATTTGAGTACCTGTGATTTCATTCGATTTATGAAGGAGGGAAGCAAAGTGCCAAGAAAAGGATCCGTACCTAAAAGAGATGTGCTGCCTGACCCTTTGTACGGCAGTAAAACCGTTACACGTCTTATAAACAATATTATGCTTGACGGAAAAAAGGGTGTTGCGCAAAGGATTGTTTATGGCGCATTTGAAATAGTAAAAGAAAAAACAGGGAAAGACCCTGTGGAAGCTTTTGAAGAAGCGCTAAACAACATTATGCCCGTTCTCGAGGTCAAAGCAAGGCGTGTGGGCGGTGCAACTTATCAGGTTCCGGTCGAGGTTAGGCCTGAAAGAAGGCTTACACTTGGACTTAGATGGCTTACAAATTACTCACGTCTTCGCAACGAAAAAACAATGAGCGAAAGGCTGGCTGCCGAAATAATGGATGCCATCAACGGTGTGGGCGGCTCAGTTAAAAAACGTGAGGATACACACAAAATGGCTGAAGCAAACAAAGCTTTTGCACATTATCGATGGTAATATTTTAATATTTATTTGTAATAATCATTCTGCAATGATAATGATTAAAGCCAGGCTTAAAAATCCTGACTTTATATCTTTGGAAAGGAGAAAAGCGTGGGCAGAAAATTCACCTTGGAAAAAACCAGAAATATTGGAATTATGGCTCACATTGATGCAGGTAAAACCACTACAACTGAGCGCATTTTGTATTATACCGGGAGAGTCCATAAATTGGGCGAGACCCACGAAGGCTCGGCAACAATGGACTTTATGGCGCAGGAGCAAGAACGTGGTATTACCATTACTTCTGCTGCAACTACTGCACAATGGAAGGATTATAGAATTAATATAATCGACACCCCTGGGCACGTTGACTTTACCGTTGAGGTTGAAAGGTCACTACGCGTGCTTGACGGTTCTGTAACCGTTTTTTGCGCAAAGGGCGGTGTTGAGCCGCAGTCTGAAACCGTTTGGCGTCAGGCTGATAAATACAATGTTCCTCGTATGGCGTATGTTAACAAAATGGATATTATTGGGGCGGATTTTTATAATGTTGTCCAAATGATGAAGGACAGGCTTCGTTGTAATGCTGTGCCAATTCAACTCCCCATCGGCGCCGAGGACACCTTCAGGGGTATTATTGACCTTGTGGAAATGAAAGCATATGTTTACTATGACGACATGGGCAAGGATATCCGTGAAGAGGAAATCCCCGAGGAGCTAAAAGAAGAAGCTGAAATGTATAGAATGGCTCTTGTTGAAGCTGTTGCTGAAACAGACGAAGAGCTTATGATGAAATATCTTGATGGTGAGGAGCTTACCATCGAGGAAATTAAAATGGGTATCAGAAAAGCGACTATTAGTGTTTCCATGATACCTGTTTGCTGCGGAACATCCTATAGAAACAAGGGCGTACAAAAACTTCTTGACGCTATTGTTGACTATATGCCCGCACCAACCGACATTCCTGCTATTAAAGGCGTTCTTCCCGATACAGAAGAAGAAACAGAAAGGCATTCAAGCGATGATGAGCCTTTCTCGGCCTTGGCGTTTAAAATTACTACCGACCCCTTTGTTGGAAAGCTTTGTTTCTTCAGGGTTTATTCCGGAACTCTAAAGAGTGGCTCTTATGTATATAATTCAACCAAAGACTGCAAAGAGCGAATCGGAAGAATCCTTCAGATGCATGCAAACCATAGGGAAGACATTGATATTGTATATTCAGGCGACATAGCAGCAGCAGTCGGGCTAAAAAGCACAACCACAGGAGACACTCTTTGTGATGAGGGAAATCCTGTTATTCTTGAATCAATGGAATTTCCGGAGCCTGTTATTAGGGTTGCTATTGAGCCTAAAACAAAAGCAGGACAGGAAAAAATGAGTATTGCCTTGTCAAAGCTTGCTGAAGAGGACCCAACCTTTAAAGCATATATTGACGAAGAAACCGGTCAGACGATTATTGCAGGCATGGGCGAGCTTCATTTAGAAATTATTGTTGATAGGCTTCTTCGCGAATTTAGAGTGGAAGCAAATGTAGGTAAGCCACAAGTTGCTTATAAAGAAACTATCCGCAAGACTGTTAATATGGAGCAAAAATATGCTCGTCAGTCAGGTGGTAGAGGTCAATACGGTCATGTCCTGATTACTTTAGAGCCTCTTGAGCCTGGTGCAGGATACGAATTTGTCAACAAAATTGTAGGTGGTGTTATACCCAAGGAATACATTCCTGCAGTTGATGCGGGTGTTCAAAGCGCCATGCAGGCAGGCGTGCTTGCAGGCTATAACGTTGTTGATGTTCGTGTAACACTTTACGATGGTTCTTATCACGAGGTTGACTCTTCGGAGATGGCGTTTAAAATTGCAGCTTCCATGGCATTTAAAGAAGCCTGCAAAAAAGCGGACCCTGTTATCAAAGAACCTATCATGCGTGTTGACGTTACCGTACCCGAGGAGTACATGGGCGATGTTATGGGCGACCTTAACTCTCGTCGTGGACAAATCCAAGGTATGGAAGCAAGGGCGGGTGCGCAAGCAATTACAGCATTCGTTCCGCTTTCTGAAATGTTTGGTTATGCAACAGAGCTTCGTTCAAGAACGCAAGGGCGTGGGCAATATATAATGCAACCCAGCCATTATGCCGAAGTTCCAAAGAACATTCAGGAAGAAATTATCAACATTAGAGTTAAAAAAGATTAATTAAATTAAATATAAGGAGGAATAATTTAAAATGGCAAAAGCAAAATTTGAAAGAAACAAACCACACGTAAACATTGGTACAATTGGTCACGTTGACCATGGTAAGACCTCTCTTACTGCGGCTATCACAAAGGTTTTGGGCCTTAGAGGTCAAGCGTCCTTTACATCATATGACAATATTGACAAGGCGCCAGAGGAAAGAGAAAGAGGTATTACCATTTCAACTTCTCACGTTGAGTATGAAACAGACAATCGCCACTATGCTCACGTTGACTGCCCCGGCCACGCCGACTACGTTAAAAACATGATTACCGGTGCGGCTCAAATGGACGGCGCTATCCTTGTTGTTTCAGCTGCTGACGGTCCAATGCCTCAAACAAGGGAGCACATCCTGCTTTCACGTCAGGTTGGTGTTCCGTATATCGTTGTATTCCTAAACAAAGCTGACCAGGTTGACGACCCAGAGCTTCTTGAGCTTGTTGAAATGGAAGTTCGTGACCTTCTTAACGAATACGAATTCCCTGGAGATGACACACCAATTATCGTTGGCTCAGCTCTTAAAGCTTTAGAGTGCGAATCAACCGATATTAATGCACCGGAATATGAGCCGGTATTAAAGCTTATGGAAGCTGTTGACGCATTTATTCCAACTCCTGAAAGAAAAGTTGACCTTCCTTTCTTGATGCCTGTTGAGGACGTTTTCTCAATCACAGGCCGTGGTACAGTTGCTACAGGTAGAGTTGAAAGAGGAATGCTTAAGGTTTCAGACGAAGTTGAAATCGTTGGTATGACTGACGAGTCAAGAAAAGTTGTTGTTACCGGTATCGAAATGTTCAGAAAGCTTCTTGACCAAGCTGAAGCTGGTGATAACATCGGTGCACTTCTTCGTGGTGTACAAAGAACAGAAATCGAACGTGGCCAAGTTCTTGCAAAGCCGGGTTCAATCAAACCTCATACACACTTCACAGGTCAAGTTTACGTATTGACCAAGGATGAAGGCGGAAGACACACACCATTCTTCAACAACTATCGTCCACAGTTCTACTTCAGAACAACAGACGTTACCGGCGTTGTAGAATTGCCCGAGGGCGTAGAAATGTGCATGCCTGGTGACAACGTTGAGATGGAAGTTACACTTATCACCCCAATAGCTATTGAAGAAGGCTTGAGATTTGCTATCCGTGAAGGCGGAAGAACAGTAGGCTCCGGCGCAGTTGTTAAAGTATTAGAATAATTTATATTATATAAAAACCAATGGCAGAGAACACAGTTCTCTGCCATTGGTTTTTTTACGCTATAGGAAGAAATTACTATCAAATGATTGACTCGTGAAATGCTCATTGCATATACTGTGCGAGGGATATGCCCACATTGCCTGTAGGTGCTGTCCACCGGACTCTGTCCACTTTTTATGCTGCTAAAATGATAAAATTACAGCTTGGTTTGGTTGTGCTTGGAACAAGATGGGAATTTATATCATAACATATTAGAGGGAGGGATGTTGATGAACAAGCAGCAAAGAGGAGCCGCTATGGTATATATTGCAGCAATTTTGGCCGACATGGTATCCCGCAGGCTTAATGTGGATGATATAGAGCTTTTGGCAGCGTTTGCAGTGACTTTTGCCGACAATCTTGCCTTGATTGCCGAAAATATGCAAAAAGGGGATGAAAATAACGAGGAGGTTTTCTTTCCCCCCTCGCTTATTATATAGTATTAAAATGTATATTATGTCATGTTCAGCAACGAACCACTTCGATTGCTTTTGTCAGTATGTCTGTATAGCTGTATGAAACCCTTCTTGAGGATGAAGGCAGCTGGTCTATGGAATTATCTAATTTAATGATAAAAATACTTGGGAATGTTTCTTCGATAACACCTTGACGTACAACTGATTTTTTTCTGCCTTTTTTGGCTGTTAGCCTTACTCTTTGCCCAACGCACTTTTCAAGAGCGAATCTAATCTTTGCCAATTTTTCCTTTTCGCCCATATAAAACACCTCTTTACTGGTTTGATAAACCTTATACTTTAACAAAACTAACTTTGTATTAAGTCGTCAAGCATTTTATTATGTCTGAATAATTTATCATAAATCTCTGATTTATCGCCGTTGGCGCAATGTAGTTTATGATGAAATTCACTCATGCTAATTATACCATATCTACCCCGAAAAGTAAAGTAAAAAAAACTAAACATTATAACAGAAATTTTGTGCAAATGCAATAGTTTTTTATAATAAATTTGCATTTGTAAAGAAAAATTAAAAATATAGTAGCAATTGTTGGGGAATATGCATAGCTTTATAAGCAATTAGTATTATTCCCATTTTTTGAATATTTATACAGCGTTGCTTGTTGTTTGAAAA
>JAQVDK010000022.1:0-22621 GCA_028697835.1 Eubacteriales bacterium
AATCATCATGTGCAGTATCAAGAATATGATGTTACGGATATGATTCAAGGTGACTGTGAGATAGAAGTGGCTTGCGGCAAAGGCTGGGCGCTGAGCGCAATAGGAGATATTGCCACTTCTGTTTACACAGACCATATAAGCTGTATTTACAGCCTTGACATTGAATATCAGGATGGAGAAACCTGCTGCGTTATATCTGATAAAAATACAAAAGTATATAGCTCGCAAGTTTTGTATTCGGAAATTTATCACGGCGAAATTATTGACAAATCCAGACAAAAGCAATTTCTGTGTATGGCCCAGGAGGAAGATATAGCAGTTAAAATTGTTCCTCAGCTTGGCGAGACGGTTTGCGAGATGGAAAGAGTCAGGCCTGTTAGGGTTATTACTACGCCGGCAGGAGAAAAGGTTGTCGATTTCGGACAGAATATGACCGGATATGTGGTGTGCAAAGTACATGGAAAAAAAGGAGATGTTGTAAAGTTTCGTCACGGCGAGGTCCTTGATAAGGACGGCAATTTTTATAATGCCAACCTGCGAAGTGCCAAGGCAACGGCACATTATATAATGGGCTCCGATTATGAAGAGCTTAAACCTGTTTTCACTTTCTATGGGTTTAGATATATATGTGTGGATGAATTTCCTTCTGATGTAAGAGCGGAGTGTTTTGAGGCGGTAGAGGTCCATTCAAATATAAAACGAACGGGGAATTTTGTTTGCGGACACGAGGGCTTAAACAAGCTTTACAGCAATATTATATGGGGGCAAAAAGATAACTTTCTTGATATTCCCACCGACTGCCCACAAAGAGATGAAAGAGCAGGGTGGACAGGTGATGCGGCCGCTTTTGTAAGGACGGCGGCAATCAATTTTGATGTTGAGCGTTTTTTCGAAAAATGGCTTTATGATATGCGGAGTTTGCAAGCTCCAAGCGGAGCAATACCGGCGGTTATACCAAATTGTATGGGGAATCAGCCGGTTTCGGCAGCATGGGGAGATGCCGCTGTAATATGCCCTTGGGAAATATACCGTGCATACGGGAATAAAAAAATTCTTTTAGATAATTTTGAGTGTATGAAAAACTGGGTTGAATATATGCATAACTTCGGTGATGAGGAGTATTTGTGGATAGGCGGCGAGCATTTTGGCGACTGGCTGGGATTGGACGCATACGAAGGCTCTTATGTAGGTTCGACCGATAAGGATTTGATAGCATCTTGTTTTTTTGCATATTCAACAGGGCTTTTGGTAAAAGCCGGCAAGGCCATTGGTAAGGATATGCATGAATATGAATATATGTATAAACGTATAAAACAAGAAATAAACAAACGGTTTATGAAAGACGGTCTGCCTATTTCAAGAACACAAACTGCTTGTGTACTTTTGCTGCGGTTTGGGTTGGCAGAAGAGCCGAGCAAGGTTTCCAAGCTTCTTTGCAGTCTTATAAGAGAAAATGGAGGACACTTGACAACCGGATTTGTAGGAACACCTCATCTTCTTCATGCGCTTTCTGATACCTCTTGCGTAAAAGAGGCATATGACCTGCTTTTGCGTGAAGAATATCCGTCGTGGCTTTACTCGGTAAACAAGGGCGCAACCACTATATGGGAGCATTGGGACGGTATAAAGGAGGACGGAAGCTTTTGGAGTGAGGATATGAATTCCTTTAATCACTATGCTTATGGTGCTGTTTTTGACTGGATATTTGAAAATGTGGGCGGGATAAAGATAAAGGAAGGCGGAGAAGGTTACAGTAAGATTATAGTTGCGCCTAAACCGGATATCAGACTAATATTTTCAGATACTTCAATAAACACTCGCAAAGGCATGCTTCGTTCTGCTTGGCGCTTTTTTGATGATTATATAAGATATGAAATTTCTATCCCACCCGAAACAAAAGCACAGATAATTCTTGTTGATGGAAAAACATATCATGTATGCGGTGGAGATTATGTTTTTTATACTACTTAATTGACTTTATATAAGGCGAATTATGAAAGAGGAGAAGAAATGAAGATTGGAATTGCAAGTACCACACACGGTTGAGCAAGTAAACAAAGGCAAGAAATAAAGCTTTTTGCCCAAAGCATTTTTGCTATGATATTGATATCCTCTCTATTGCCGTTGCCTTATGGGTTTTATCGTCAATGGTAAGAATAATTCCGTTTAGGTTTATGGGATTGTCCGAAATCTCGAACTTTTGATGTATATTGGTTAGAAATTTGCTTATTATTATTTCTTTTTTTACACCTATAACGCTGTTTACAGGGCCTGTCATGCCTATACCCGTAATATAGGCGCTGCCGCCGGGCAAAATACGCTCGTCGGCTGTTTGCACATGGGTATGTGTTCCCCAAACAGCGGTAGCCTTTCCGTCTAAAAAATACCCCATGGCAATTTTCTCACTGGTGGCTTCTGCATGAAAATCCACCAAGATTATATCGCATCTGTCTTTGACCTTCAAAATCAGCTCCTGGGCGCATCTGAAGGGACAGTCAAGGTTGTTTAAGTTAACCCTTCCCAAAAGGCTTATAACGCAGATTTTTACGGCTCCCGTATCTATAATAAGATATCCTTCTCCGGCAGTTCCGGGGGGATAATTTGCGGGCCTTACAATAGGCAGTTTTTCGTCGAAAAGCTTATACACGTCACTTTTATCAAAGGTGTGGTTTCCTAAGGTAATCACATCCGCCCCTGCCAAAAGCAGACCTTGACTGCTTTCGACGTTAATTCCATTGCCGTTGGCGGAGTTTTCCCCGTTTATAACGCAAAAGCTTGCGCCATAAAGCTTTTTTATACCTGATAATTTGTCGCGAATAAATTTAACTCCCGCCTGCCCTATGACGTCGCCCACCACAAGAATGTTCATACATACACCTCTTCTAATGTTGTAAATGCGTTAAAAGCGCTCCGAAAAGGAACGCTTTTAAATTATTTAGCATATTCGATTGAACGCAACTCTCTTATTACGTTAACCTTAATTTGCCCCGGATATTCCATTTCATTCTCTATTTTTTTAACAATATCTCGTGCAAGCAGGATTGTGTCTTCATCGGTAACGCTTTCAGGTTTAACCATAATACGAATTTCACGTCCTGCCTGTATAGCAAAGGATTTTTCAACGCCCGTAAAGGAGTTTGCAATTTCTTCAAGCTTTTCAAGCCTTTTGATGTAGTTTTCGATATTTTCTCTACGCGCTCCGGGCCTTGCGGCGGATATAGAGTCAGCCGCCTGAACAAGGCAAGCAACCAAGGTTGCGGGCTGAATATCCCCGTGGTGAGCCAAAATAGCATGAATAACTTCATCGTTTTCTTTGTATTTTTTGCAGATATCTGCACCTATGGTAACATGGGAGCCTTCCACCTCATGGTCAACGGCTTTGCCAAGGTCATGCAAAAGTCCCGCTCGTTTTGCGGTGGCAATGTCGCATCCAAGCTCGCCGGCCATAATGCCTGCAATATGGGAAACTTCGATTGAATGCTTAAGAACATTTTGACCATAGCTTGTCCTGTAATTAAGCTTGCCTAAAAGCTTGACAATTTCGGGATGCAAGCCATGCACACCTGTTTCAAAAGTGGCGCGCTCGCCTTCTTGTTTAATAGTCGCTTCGACTTCTTTTCGGCTTCTTTCAACGGTTTCTTCAATTCGTGCAGGATGAATGCGCCCGTCTGTAATAAGTTTTTCCAGTGCAATTCTTGCAATCTCTCGCCTTATCGGGTCGAATCCCGAAAGAATAACGGCCTCGGGAGTATCGTCTATGATAAGGTCTATACCGGTAAGGGTTTCAAGCGCCCTGATATTTCTGCCTTCACGACCTATGATTCTTCCCTTCATTTCGTCATTGGGAAGCGGCACAACCGATACGGTGGTTTCTGCAGAATGGTCTGCAGCACAGCGCTGAATTGCAGTCGAAATAATTTCTTTTGCGCGGGTTTCCGCATCCTCTTTTGCCTGTTCTTCAATTTCCTTGATTAGTATTGCAGCTTCGTGACGTACCTCATTTTCAATGTTTTTAAGCAGATACTCTTTTGCTTCTTCGGCTGTAAGACCTGAAATTTTCTCAAGGGCCTCCAACTGTTTGTGGTAAAGACTTTCGGCTTCTGCGTATTTTTCTTCCAAAGCCTTTGTCTTTTTGTTTAACGCTTCTTCCTTTTTTTCCAAGTTTTCAACTTTTTTATCAAGAGTTTCCTCTTTTTGTTGGATTCTACGCTCTTGCCGCTGGATATCATTGCGGCGTTCTTTAATTTCCTTATCAACTTCGGCACGTTGCTTGATGCCTTCTTCTTTTGCTTCCAGCAATATTTCGCGTTTTCTGCTTTTTGCCGTTTGTTCAGCATCGCTTATTATTTTCTTTGCCTGCTCTTCTGCACTGCCAATTTCTGCCTCTGCAATTTTAATTCTATATTTAATCCCTAAACGGAAAGAAACAAACGCAGCGATTATAAGGACAACAGCAACAATAAGGATGGATACAAGGGTTGTAGTGTCTATATGTAACACCTCCATTTTATATATTTAAAATTATGTAATCCTGCCCGTTGGGGCAGATGGATAACATAATACTTATTCTATTTTAATATTTTTTGTGTATATTGTCAAGGAAAAATTTTCACTAAATATTGTAAAAGCTAAGAAGCAGTAACATATGCGCCGCCTTTTTAAAGTTAGGGGCATTTCCAAAGCAATGATTTTAATACCTTTATGGCTATGTTTAAAATATGGCTATATTTAAAATATGGCTATATTTAAAATAAAAACCACATTGGCAGCGTTTTGGCAGCCGAATGTGGTTTATACATACGATAAAGCTTGTCGGATTGTGCAAAAACAGCAATATTGCTGCCGATAGCTTTGGGCATTGGCATTGCGCCTTTATTGTTTACTTTTTAAATATTCGTCAATGGCTTTTGCGGCTTTTTTACCTGCGCCTGCAGCCAAAATAACGGTTGCCGCACCGCTTACGGCATCGCCCCCTGCAAAAACGCCTTCCTTGCTGGTCTTTCCTGTTTCTTCGTCCACAATAATGCCGCCCCAGCTATGAGTTTTAAGGTCGGGAGTGGTGGATTTGATAAGCGGATTGGGGCTTTGCCCTATGGCAATTATTACGGTGTCCATGTCCATAACAAATTCGGAGCCTTCCTTTGCCCTTGGTTTGCGCCTGCCTGACTCGTCCGGCTCGCCAAGCTCCATTTCCACACATTCAATGCCCGCTACCCATCCATCCTTTCCTAAAATTCGGGTTGGGTTGGTCAGCACCTTGAAGATAATGCCTTCTTCCTTTGCGTGGTGAACCTCCTCCAGCCTTGCAGGCATTTCCGCTTCGGAGCGCCTGTAGATAATATAAACATTCTCCGCTCCAAGCCTTTTTGCACACCTTGCCGCGTCCATGGCAACATTTCCGCCGCCTATTACCGCCACATTCCTGCCAATCTTTACGGGCGTTTCATATTCGGGAAATTTGTATGCCTTCATAAGGTTTACCCTGGTTAAAAATTCGTTGGATGAATATACTCCGTTAAGGTTTTCCCCCGGAATTTTCATAAAAGAGGGAAGTCCTGCGCCTGTGCCGACAAACACAGCCTCAAAGCCTTCTTCACACATCAGCTCGTCAATGGACACAACCTTGCCCACAACAGAGTTTGTTTCTATGGTAACGCCCATCTGCTTTAGGGCATCAATTTCCTTTTGAACAATTTCCTTAGGAAGCCTAAACTGCGGAATACCATACATCAAAACACCGCCTGCAACGTGGAACGCTTCAAAAATAGTAACGTCGTAGCCAAGCTTGGCAAGGTCGCCCGCACAGGTAAGCCCTGCAGGTCCAGAGCCGATAACCGCCACTTTTCGCCCGTTGGACTTTGGCTTTTCCACCTTTTCTTCGATGTTTTTCATATACCAGTCGGCAGCAAAACGCTCAAGACGTCCAATGCCGACGCTCTCTCCCTTTATAGCCCGTACACAAAGCTTTTCACACTGGGTCTCCTGCGGGCAAACCCTGCCGCAAACAGCGGGCAGGGAATTGGTTTCTTTTATAATTTCATACGCCTCTTTAAACCTTCCCTCGGCAATTGCGCCGATAAAATCCGGAATCTGCACATTTACAGGGCAGCCGCCCACACAAGGTCTGTGCTTACACTGAAGGCAGCGCTTTGCCTCGCTTTTTGCCATTTCCTCCGTATAGCCCAACGCAACCTCATCAAAGTTTTTGTTTCTGATGTTTGCGTCCTGCTCGGGTATGGGGGTTTTTTGAGGGTTCATGTTTCGTTTAGCCATTTTGCATCCCCTCCATCCTGCACACATGGCGCTTTGCAGCCTTGCTTTCATGGTCTTTATACATTTGAGACCTTAATATAGCCTCGTCAAAATCCACCAAATGTCCGTCAAACTCCGGTCCGTCAACACAGGCGAACTTCATCTCGCCGCCAACCGTAATGCGGCATCCGCCGCACATGCCTGTTCCGTCAATCATAACCGGGTTCATGCTTACAATGGTTTTAATTCCATATTCCCTTGTCAAATTTGAAACTGCCTTCATCATGGGAAGGGGTCCTATGGCAATTACCACGTCATAGCTGTTTCCATCGTCAATCAGCTTTTTTAAAATATCCGTAACAAAGCCTTTTGTGCCGTTTGAGCCATCGTCGGTGGTTATAAATGCACGGTCGCTGACCGCCTTTATTTCATCTTCCAAGATAATAAGGTCTTTGTTTCTAAAGCCAAGGATTGCATCAACCTTTGCACCCTGATTAAAAAGGGCCTTAGCCTGTGGGTATGCAATAGCGGTGCCCAATCCGCCCCCCACAACCGCAGCTTTTTTATATCCGTCAAGGTTCGACGCAACGCCAAAAGGCCCTGCAAAGTCCAAAAGGCTATCTCCTTCGGACAAGGCGTTAAGGTCCATTGTTGTTTTGCCTACGATTTGAAAGATTATGGTAACAGCTCCGGTTTTCTGGTTTGTATCTGCAACGGTTAGGGGAATCCTTTCTCCAAACTCGTTTATTCTCAGTATTATAAACTGGCCGGGCTTTGCCTTTTTTGCAATTCGAGGTGCCTCAATTTCCATAAGTGTAACGTGTTGGTTAAGCTCACGCTTTTTAACTATCTTAAACATATTGTACTCCTCCTAATGGTACCTAACCTTTATTATACATCAAAACAGCCCTTTTTGCAATAAAATTAAAAGTTTTTCCGTATTTTTACATGGGTTTTTTGCACTGCATTATTTCCCGAAATAGTGCATTATAATATCCCTTGCCATTGGCGCGGCAAGGTCGCCGCCGGTTTTTCCGCTGTACTCCAGCATGACCGCAATTACAATTTCCGGGTTTTGTGCCGGGGCAAAGCCCACAAACCAAGTATGTTCCTTGTTTTTCTCCCTGCCCAAAAATTCGTTTTCCGCAGTTCCCGTCTTTCCCGCAACGGTAATTGTGCTTATCCTTGCCGCGGTGCCTGTGCCGCTTTTTACCGCATCCACCATCATTTGACTTATCTTCTCGGCGGTCTGCGCAGTCATGGCACGGTATAGCTGCTGGGGTTTTGTTTCGTCTATGGTCACGCCCAGGGAGTTTTTTATATTTTTTACGATATGCGGCTTCATAATAACGCCTTCGTTTGCAACAGCTGCCGCCGCCATTGCCATTTGCATGGGTGTTGCAAGCATTTCCCCCTGCCCTATTGCCAGGGCGGCTGTGTCCTCGTCGCCTTTTGCGGCGGGAAACCTGCTTTTTTCCAAGGGCAGGTCAAAATCGAAAACCCTGTTAAATCCAAAAGCCTCCGCAAAAGCAAGCAGTTTTTCCCCTCCAAGCTTTGCCCCCAAAGAGCAAAAGTAAGTGTTGCTGGATATTGCAAAGGCTTTTTTCAAATCCAGCGCTCCGCCTGCTTTTTTGCCATAGTTTTGAAACTCGGTGTTTCCAATTTTAACGGTGCCATAATCCATATATTCTTCGTCCCCAAGACCGTTTTCAACAGCCGCCGCAGATGTAATAATCTTAAAGGTGGAGCCGGGGGCATAAAGCCCACTGGTGGCACGGGGAAGAAGAGGGAATTTTTCACTTTCGGTAAGGTTAATCCAGTTTTCCACAAGGTTTTGGTCGGACGGGTCGAAATCCGGCTTGCTGACCAAGGCCAAAACCTCGCCTGTTTTGGGGTTTAGCGCCACAACGGCGCCGCTGTATCCGCCCATTCGCTTTGCGGCAAAGCGCTGAAGCTCGTGGTCTATGGTAAGGGTTACGTCATAGCCTACCTTTTTGTCGCCCGATAAGTTGAAAACTTGCGTTAAAATGTCCTGCCCCAAAAGGTATTTGTTATATTTGCTCTCCAGCATGGTTTTTCCGTATATTTTGGAGTTGTAGCCTATAACATGGCTGTATAAGGGTCCGTAGCTATATATCCTTTCGGTGCCCTGGGAGTGGGCAAGGACAACTCCGCCCCTGTCCAATATAGAGCCTCGGGTTATATCCTCCTCGTATGCCCATTGCCGTTTGTTGTAAGGGTTTTGGTGGACGGCTTCGCTTTGGAATATTTCAAAATACGTCATATAGCCAATAAGCATTATAAACATAAGGGTAAACATAAAAATTACCCGTATTATGCGCTTGTTAATCATTCTGCTCCCCCCTTTGCGGAAATGGCCTGCAATATGCCAAGGGATACAAAGCTTGTGACAAGGGAGCTTCCTCCATAGCTTATAAAGGGCAGGGTTATGCCCGTTAGGGGTATGAATTTAATTACCCCTCCGATAATTATAAAGGTTTGAAAACCAAACATAATGGAAATTCCAAGGGAGATGCTTTTGTCAAACCCGTCCCCAAGGGCAAGGGCGATTTTAAGACCCCTATACATAAAAATAAGGTACAAAAGAATAATTGCCACCCCGCCGAATATCCCCATTTCTTCGCAAATGGCAGCAAATATGAAGTCGGAATACACTTCCGGTATAACCTCGGGGCTGCCAAGACCAAGGCCTCGCCCGAAAAAGCCCCCCGCCGCAATGGCAAAGAGGGACTGGGTTATTTGATAGCCTGTGTTTGCAATGTCGTCCCAGGGGTTTATCCAGTTTTGGATTCTGATTTGTATATGCCTAAGAAGCTTATATCCCGCAAAACCTACAAAAAAGGCAGCTAAAAGGTTTGCCAAAAGAAGCAGCCTGTCGTTTTCGTAAATATAAAGCATTATAAAATATGTAGCAAAAATAAGAAGCGTAAACCCCCATTCCCGCTGCAAAATCAAAAAACCCATAAAAGCGTAGGTCATAAGGGTTATAAAATACTTTTCCTTTATATTAAACACAAACCCGTCCCGCTCGCCGCCGAAATAGCAGGACAGGAAAAAGATAAACAAAATTTTTATTACTTCGGAGGTTTGAAAGCTATACCCGCCGATTACTATCCAGTTTTTTGCACCGTTTATGGTGGTGCCTATAATCTGCGTTGCAATAAAAAGACCTATGGCAAGGGCAAGATAAAGCCACCGCAGCCTTCCCCAAAAGCCGATAAACCTGTATGCGGCAAAGACCAGGTAAAACACGCAAATAGCGATTAAATACCAGCCCACCTGGGCAATGCCAAGGGAATAGTTAATCCTGCAAATCATTACAACGCCTATGGTTATAAGCATGGAAACAATAAGGAAAAGATACTCGTCCCCCAGGCGATAGTATCGTATAATCGTGTAGGTTACAAGGTTTAAAGCCAAAATAGAGCCGCCCACATAAAGAGTTTGGTAGTTTAGCGGTGTGCGGTATATAAACAAAAGGGCAAACGCCAAAACATTAATCAAGGCCACCATAAAAATCGGCCTTTTTGCAATGCTTTTTTTCATTATATCACCACCAAAAACTCTAATTGCCCTATTTTAATCGTGTCGCCGCTGTCTAAGATAAGAGGCTCGTCCTTCATTTTGCGCCCGTTTATATATGTACCGTTGGTGCTGCCCAAATCGGCAATGTACCACTCGCCGTCCTCAAACCAAAGCTGGACATGGCGGGTGGACATGTATAAATCGTTTATGGAAATATCGCATTTTTCGCTTCTGCCGATTATAATATGCTCTGTGTCTAAGGGATAGACGGAATCCACATCAAAATACAGGGACTTTTTATCAGTCAAAAGCTGCAAATATGCCATGTTTTTCGGAATTTGGCGTGGACGGGGTATGTCCATCTTTTTTATATCCAAAAAAATCATGCGGATAATGCCAAATATAAAAAGATAGATAATGGTTATAAAAACATATCTTAAAATTGTTGACAGTGCGGAAAATATAGTAGGCATAAAATAAGACCTCCCTGCCACAAACCAAATATGGTTGATATTATATTAACAGAAAAAGGCAGGAAGGTCAATATTTACTTATCTAAATTTATGCTGTTTTGATACTCCACAGTATCCATGTCGTGAGCAAAAATTTCGGAGTTTGAAATGGTTATAAGGCTGTTTCCAACGTACATAATCCTTGAAATTTCTTTGTTATAGTCAACGTAGTTACCAAGCTTTAGCATATCATCGTCCGACAGGTGCGTAATTTTGCCCCGAAGGTCAAAGCCGCTTTGGGTGCTGAAGCTGTAAACATACGCTCCGCTAAAGGTAAGCTGTCCGTAGCTTGCGCCGTAGCGGTCTTTTTCTAAAACCTCCCTCACGGTTACGGGGAATGCCAAAAGCTCTAAATCCCTTGCAAACAAAAGCGCCTTGTGGCTTTGCAAAAGGGGCGACTCCGTTCCCCTGTCCCCTATGATTTCCTCAAACTTTTGGATGGGGTTTGTTACGTCCGACACATCAAAAAGCGCCATCTTCATGCCTTGATAAAGCCCGTCGCCTGTGGCATCCTTGCCAAAGCCCAAAATGTGGTTTTCGTCCACCGGGTGGATATAGTTGCTGTAGCCCGGGATTTTAAGTTGTCCTAAAATCTTTGGGGCATACGGGTCTGCAAGGTCGATAACAAAAAGCGGGTCAACCTGTCTGAAGGTTACCATATAGCCCCTGTCGCCTACAAAGCGCGCGGAGTAAATCCTCTCGTCGGGGGCGATATCCTCAACGCTTCCGCAAAGGCTTAAGGTTTCGTCCAAAACATACAGATTGTTCTTCATTTGCCCTCCGTAGCTTGTGGTGGCTATCCTAAAATACCCTGCATACTCGTCCATGGAAAACTGGTTTAGAATTTGCCCTTTGACCTCTGCCTTTTTAAGGTATGTTATGTTTCCCTTGTCCAAGGAAAATTTATAAATAACAGTTTTGTCCGAGCCGATTGTGTTTGCAACATACATGTTTTCAAGGGAAACATATATGTTGTTCCCTGCTCCAAGCATGGACTCAACTTTCGGTTTTTCGTCCTTGTTTGATATGTTTATTGCGGATATGGTCATGTAAGAAGGCGTTTCAAACCTTGGGAAATAGCACAGTCTGTCGTATCCCACGCCGCCTTCCGTGCCGTTGTCTGTATAAATTGTGGCATAATCTTCCCTTAAAATACCGTACCAATGGTATTGGGTGCTTACCATATACACATAATCGCCGATTTTACGGGAGGAGAGGTATCCGCCCTCTACTTCAAAATCCCTTGCTTTTACGGGATTTTCCCTGTCGGATATGTCATATACCAAAACTTTTGAAAAGTTTTGCATGGGCGCAATATACTCCGGTGCAATCATTTTCCTACTTTCCGCCATGGGGCGAACTGCCACTGCCTTGTGGGAAGAGCCTATAGCAACCAACATGTCTCCGTCTATATAAAGCTCTGTAGGGTAAAAATCCTGCTCGTCAAAGGTGATAGAGCCCATAACCTTCATATCCGAAACGGGATGGACTTGGGTTATTGTAACCTTGTTTTGGCGCACCTGATAGATGTACTTTCCGTCGGTTTTTACAAGGTCCGCCTCGTCAACGCCTTCTACCTGCACATTGGTTTCGGAGTGTTTCGCAGCGCCGCCGCTTGCAGACTCCATAGCCGCAGACATATCTTGCACCGCCAAAGAATCATCAGTCACAGCTATACCGGGCGCCATGGTCCTGTAACCCCTGTAATAATCAGTGGAGGCATCGCCTATTAGCTTTTTTAAATTTTCCGCGCTGCCCACCTTAGGAAGCGCATTAAGGCGGGATATAAGCCCGTCATGGACGGATTTGTCAAAGTCTGTGTAGGGCTCTTTGGATATAATTATAAGTCCCCTGTCGTACGCCACATTCCTACCCACCGCCTCTGCAAGGCAGCGCATGGGAACAAGCGTTCTTCCGTTTTCAACCTTTGCGGCAACGTTTTCGTTTTCGGGGTCTATAAGCTTTTGCTCATCCCCTAAAAAATAGATGTTGCTGCCGATTGTAAATGTTATGCTATATGTATCGTCCGTAAGGGAAACCTTGTTTGTACCCTCGTCGAAGGAAACCTCCATGCCAAGGCTTTCGGCTATAAAGCGAACGGGAACAAGGGTGCGCCCGTTCTCAACTATTGGGACGACACTTTCATTTTCGTCAATTTTAACTTCCTTGCCGCCGGATAGTGCCATATTACTGTCCACATAAAGAATTATCGCATCATCAAGATTAAAGTCGGCCAATGTGGTAAAGCTTGCCGAAATTATGCAAATTGTCAGCAAAAATATAAAAAAATTTTTCATATTAATCTTCCCCTCCTACATCATTAGACGAAAGATATGCTTTAAAGTTCCGGTCGAAGTCAAAAATGTGTTGCTGCACCATTTTACACAGGCCGCAGACAAAAATATCAAGGTGGACTTGCGCCACCTTGATAAACAGATAAATTTCGTTTTGCATATTTTTAAAGAAGCAGTTGACAAAGAGCCAAAACTTATTGGCTATCCCCATCCTCCGCCAAGGCTTCCTGAAGCCAAAACTCGCCAAGGTCAAGGGCAGAGTAGATTCCCTCACGCTCGGCCTTTTTGATTACCTTTTCCTTGCCGGGAGCCTCATTTGTCTGAAGCTTGACTTCAATACGGGTTGACACATCCAAATCAATAATTCTTGTGGAAGATTTAACCAGCATTGAAATTATATATTTATCATCGTGATTACCGTAGTAAATCTGTGTTCCCTTTCTTACAAGGGGCTTTCCTTTGTATTGCAAAAACTTTTTTTCATCTTTTTTCTTCTTGGCAGATGCCATACAATCATCCTTTCAAAGAAGGCTAATACCCTTTTTGGGTCATCCTTCTCTAATAATATTTTGGGTTCTGCCGGGGCCTACGCCAACCATCCACACAAAAGCGCCGCAAAGCTGCTCGATGCGGTTTACGTAGTCTTTGCAAGCCTGTGGCAGCTCGTCAAAGGACGTTACGGAGGAAATATCCTCGTCCCAGCCATCCATTTCTTCGTAAATGGGCTTGCAAAGTGCCAGCTCCGACAGGTCCGCCGGAAATTCCGTAATTACTTTTCCGTCTTTTTCATATCCTGTACAAATTTTAAGCCTGTCCAGGCCCGATAGTGTGTCCAGCTTGTTTATGACCAGCTTGGTAATGCCGCTTGTGCGAACGGAATACTTAACAATAACAGCGTCAAACCAGCCGCAACGCCTGGGTCTTCCTGTGGTGGTGCCGAATTCAAAGCCTTTTTGGCGAATCGTCTCGCCTACCTCGTCAAAAAGCTCCGTGGGAAAGGGACCTTTGCCAACACGGGTGGTATAGGCTTTGGCAATGCCTATGCAATCGTCTATCAAAGTGGGACCTACCCCTGAGCCAATGCAGGCACCGCCTGCGGTTGGATGAGAGGATGTTACATAAGGATATGTACCCAAATCCAAGTCCAAAAGGGTGCCCTGTGCCCCTTCAAACAAAACATTTTTACCTTCCTTTATGGAGTTGTAAAGCAAAACTGTAGTGTCTGCCACATAAGGAGCAAGCTTTTTGGCATACTCTTTGTACTCGGCAATAATCTCGTCTGCGTCAAAGGTTTCTCCGCCGTAAACCAGCTTTAAAATTTTGTTTTTAATCTCGAGATTTTCCCTAACCTTTTGCTCAAAGACTTCGGGGTGGATTAAATCCCACATGCGAATGCCGCACCTTTCGGCTTTGTCCATGTAACAAGGACCAATGCCTTTTTTAGTAGTGCCTATTTCACTTTTGCCTCTTGCGGCTTCGGAAAGTCCGTCAAGGGCGATATGATACGGCATTATAACATGCGCCCTTGCGTCTATTTTAAGGTTATCGGTTGATATGCCTTTATCTTGCACCTGCCTTATTTCCTCAAGTATCCCCTTTGGGTCGATAACCACTCCGTTGCCTACAATGCATAGTGTTTCGGGGTTTAAAATACCCGATGGAATAAGGTGAAGCTTATATACAACACCGTCTGCCTCTACAGTGTGACCTGCATTGTTGCCGCCTTGGGAGCGGACCACAACCTGTGCCTGCTGTGCAAGGATATCGGTGATTTTTCCCTTGCCTTCATCGCCCCATTGGGCGCCTATAAGAACTTTGGTTGACAATTGAGTTCCTCCTAACCGTGTAATTTATCCGCCGCTTTAGGTGGGCGGCGGATAGCAAACTATTCTTTTTCTGCCAGGTATGCGTTAATTTTTTCCACCAAGGCATCACAGTCGGCATTGTGAACCGCGCAGGCCTGCTCAATGCTTTCTCCGCTTGCTGACGGGCAGCCTACACAATGCATTCCAATTTCCATAAACAGCGCAGCAGTTCCCCTGTCCATCCTAAGAACATCCGCAATAATAGTATCTTTTGTTACTTTCATAGTAAAATCCTCCTTTTTGATTATCTATAATAAATTTTTAGTTATATTCGGTTTCCATATGCGTCAATCATAACAACCGCGGGAAAGTCTTTAACAACAAGCTTTCGTATTGCCTCGGTGCCCAAATCGTCATAGGCGATAACCTGCGCCTCACATACGCATTTTGAAATAAGGGCTCCTGCCCCGCCGATTGCTCCAAAATACACCGCCCCATATTTTTTCATAGCCTCTATAACATCGGCGCTTCGCTCGCCCTTGCCAATCATTCCGGTAAGCCCTTTGGCAATAAGGGTTGGTGCGTATGCGTCCATGCGCCCGCTGGTGGTTGGTCCGCAAGAGCCGATGGGCCGACCGTCTTTTGCAGGAGCGGGCCCTGCATAGTATATAACTGCATTTTCTATGGGAAAGGGGAAAGCGTCTTCTGTAACAAGCCTTTTATGGGCAGCATCACGGGCTGTGTAAATCGTTCCGCTTATCAGGACGTTGTCCCCGGCTTTCAGCGTTCTTGCAAACTCCCTTGTAAAAGGTGCATTTACTTTTATAATATCCATATTTTTATGTTTCAATCCCTTCAAAAGCGCATTAAATCATAAATTTTCCCTTTGCCAACGCTGTGGTATAATTACATGATAACATTATATCACAAGGGAGCAAATGTCGTCTAAAATATATTCCGCCTTTTGGCTTTCGAAATAACCTTTTGCTTCTTTACCTGAAATTCCCGTTAGAACAGCGGCAAAATCCATTCCCCCCGCCTTTGCGGCCAAAATGTCCGCTCCGGCATCGCCTACCACAAGGGTTTTTTCGGCCAAGGATTTGTCATAGCTGCCTTTTGCAATTGCCTCGTCGGGAAAGGAAAGTCCCAACATTCCTTTTAAAAACATATATGGGTGGGGTTTTGTAAAGGTTTCACCCGGCATTTTTTCCTCAGCCTTGATAACGGATGTATAGGTGACAAGCCTTTCTGAGTCAAAATATTTTCTTATGCCCCACTGATTTAAAGGATATTCTATCTCGAAGCTTACCCTGCCTGTGCCTATGCCAAGCTTAAAGCCGAAGGCATGCAAGGTTTTTAGCACCTTTTTTAGTTTGTCCATGGGCACAATTGGCGTTTCCTTTTGGTAAAGACCGGGCTTGCCGATTTTTTTCGGCTTTTCGCCCCAGTTTGCTTCAAATTCCCTGTCGCCTAAATACCACTCTTGAAAGGGCAGCACACAATTTTGCCTGTATCCTTCGCCGTCCCTTTCGCCTAAAGGGCTTTTTTCGGCGAAATATTCATACATTTCCATAGCTCCCATATCAAGCCCTTTAATAAAGTTTAAAACCTTTGTAAAGTCCTGCTTTTCGCCTAAGACAAGGGCGGAGGAAAGCACAATATATGTTGTGTCCCAGTTGGAGTTTACTCCTTTGTTTTTAAGGTAAACTATCGTTTCGTCATTGCACATTATCTCGCTTCGGATTTTATCCGTGTTTTCCAATGCAAATGCCACGCTTAAGTCAGGGTTTAAATATTCGTAAACAGTAAGTGCGCTGCAGTCCCAATACCGCTGCTCACTGGTGATAACTCCGTCCATGTCAAACAAAATGGTGTGGTATTTGGACAGAAACTGCGCAGGTTTAGCCATTTTCTACCTCCACTTTGTATGTTATGCTGCCGGCAACTCCCGATGTCATGTTAAGGCGGGATTTATCAGGCGAAAGCGCCCTGCCCAAAGCAATGCCCAAAGCACGGTATGACGCTTCCCAAATATGATGCCCGTTTTCGCCTCTTTCAACGCTAAGGTGTATCGTACAGTTTGCACCCTGCGCCAAGGCGTCTATAAATGTTGTCAAATCTTCGCTTAATGTGCCCTCGGTCATGGCGGGGATTTTTACGCTGCTGTCGAAAACAAACAGCGAGCGGCTTTCAAAACTGACAGCGGCAATGGAGCGAGCTTCGTCAATAATTCCGACACCGTCGCCATATCCGCTTACGCCTTGGGCTTTGTTTTCTTCCAAATAGGCGGCAAGCGCCTTGCCGATTGTCATGCCGGCATCTTCCGCCACAATATGCGTCAGGTCAAATTTATCCAAAGCCACATCCACGCCAATATTAATGCCGCATCTCCAAACAATATGTTCAATCATGTGGTTTAAAAAGGGCATGGGAGTATTTATAGCCTTGCGGTAATCAGGCTTTATAGGTCCTTTTTCAAGGGTGACCTTAATATTTGACTCTGTGGTGCTTCGGGTAACAGTTATCATAAAATCCTTCCTTTCCAAGGGTTATTTTCTTTCCCTTACAGCAAGGGCATGGGAGTCAAAGCCTTCGGATGTGGCAAAAATATCTGCAAAACCCCTTACTGCCTCAAAGCCTTCCTTGGATGCATAGCCTATTGACGAGCGTTTTAAAAAGTCGAAAACGGAAACGCTGGAAAAGGTTTTTGCAAAGCCGCCTGTGGGCAAAATGGCGTTGGGGCCTAAAAGGTAGTTGCAAAGTGTAACGGGAGTATAATCGCCCAAAAGGATTTCCCCCGCATTTTTAATCATGGGCAAAATGTCAAAGGGCTGGCGTGTCATAACTTCCATATGCTCAGGGGCATACTCGTTTACAAAGTCTATGGACTCTTTAAGGCTTTCTGTTAGTATAACGCCGCCGTAGGTGTTAAAGTTTGTTTTAATAAACTCCCTGCGTTTTTCGGAAAGCTTGCCATATTGCTCGTTTACAATTGCAATAACCTTGTCTACAAGCTCGCGGCAGTGGGTTACCAAAAGGGAAGCGCTGTCCGGTCCGTGCTCCGCCTCAATCATCCAGTCAAGAGCCACCTTGTGTGGGTCGGCATACTCGTCGCATAGGATAATCGCCTCGGAGGGTCCTGCAGGAAGACCAACGTCTATGTAGCTTGAAAGAACACGCTTTGCGGCTGTCACATAGGCGTTTCCGGGACCTATTATTTTGTGGGATTTCGGAACGGTTTCGGTGCCAAAAGCCGCCGCCGCAACTGCTTGAATCCCTCCAACCTTGTATATTTCGGTAATGCCTATAATTTTAGCCGCCGCCAAAATGGCGTCGTCGATATTTCCCTCTTCGTTTGGCGGGGTGGTTACCCTTATTTTGGGGACCCCTGCCACAACAGCAGGTATTCCAAGCATAAGAAGAACTGACGGAAAGCTCCCCTTGCCTCGGGGCACATACAGGCAAACATCAACAATGGGAGTTGTCTTTTCGCCCACCATAAGGCCCTTGTCCACTTCCGTAAACCACATTTCATCAGGCAATTGCTTTTGATGGAAATTTCGGATGTTCTTCGCCGCATATTCTATAGCCTCACGGATTTTTCCGTCAAGGCGCAAATAGCCCTGTTCAATTTCCTCCTTGGTTACTTTAAGGTTTTGGGGGGAAAGCCTTACCCCGTCGAATTTTTCGGTATATTTTATTATGGCGCTGTCGCCATTTTTGCGAACGTCCTGGGAAACTTCGCCGGCAACGCCGATGTATTCGGTAATGTCAAGCTCTGCCCTTCTTAGGACAAAGTCCTTTTCCTCCCGGCTGATTTTACTCCACTCGCGAATTTTCATAAACTTCAACTTCCTTTCTTTCATGGAGCGTTATTATAATTTTAAATACACAGCAAAATAAAGTCTATAACATATTTATTATAGACTATTTTATGGTATAAATCAATATAAACTTTTTTGAAGGCATTGAAAATGTAAAAACTTGGGCCGCCCTAACCCTTTTGGAATAAAAAAACAGCCCGTTTTTTAGTAGGAGGGAAACATAATGCACCTGTGGAAAAAGTGGAAAACTCTGTGGATAACCATAAAACAAAAGGTTCTTTTTGTGTAAAACTTGTTAAATTCATGCCAAAAACCCAATGTTATGTTAACTTTATAAAAAATTTTTCCACAGTTACAGTATTTTTTGCAAAAACAAAATAAGTGCAAAGCCGGGCATTCCCAAAATGCCAACCGTAAGGGCGGTGACGATATTAAGCCCCACGCTAAGCCCTAAAATTCCTCCAACTAAATTAAAAAGAGCAATTCCCACGCACCCCAAAGCAGAGTTTATTATAAGCTTAAACAAAAGCTTTATTGGACGTGCCAGCAAAAAAACCGCTATTACAAGAAGGATTGCGCCTACAATATAAGCAATCATGGCTTGTTCCATAATTTATCACCCCTTATATTTATATGAAAAGGGAAGATAAATATTACAAGCCTCCCTTAGCCGAACAGGAAGTATAAAAAGCCTACCACAATGGAAGTGATAGTTCCAAAAACAATTACCGGACCGGCGACCACAAACATTTTGGCGCCAATGCCCATTATTATGCCCTCGGACCTAAATTCCATTGCAGGGGAGCAAACAGCGTTTGCAAAACCTGTTATGGGGACTATTGTTCCGGCGCCCGCAAACTTTGCAATTTTTTCATAAATGCCAAGTCCCGTCAAAAAAGCGGACAGGGCAATCATAAATACGGGAAGTGCAAGCTTCACCGTTTCCTCATCCACTTGGCGGGCGCGCATGTAGTCGGCTATACATTCTGCAATCACACAAATAAGCCCGCCTACTATAAATGCCATAACGGTATCTTTCACACAGCTTGAATTTGGCGATTTTTGCTGCACATATTTTCCATATTCCTTGTTGGTATAGTCCTTTATCATTTATATCACCCATAATATTATGAATAAAAATTATGCCAAATATACTCTACATGCTTATTTTTTTGCGCATCTCACCTAAGACCTTTTTTTCGATTCTGGAAACCTGCACCTGGGATATACCCAGCATTTTGGCAATTTGAGTCTGGGTTTTTTGCTGAAAATAACGCATTATAATAATTTGCCGCTCTCTTGGCTTTAGCTGCGACAAGGCTTCCTTGATTGCGATTTTATCGATTATTTCGCTTTCCGTATCGCTGCCCTGGTCAATTTTATCAATCAACTGGCGGTCGTCGTCCCCTTGTATGCTGCTTAAGGATTCCGGGGTTCCTACCGCATCAAGCGCCATCACAAGCTCTGCCGTATCCACGCCCAAGCTTTCGGCAATTTCGGAAACATAAGGGTCTCGGCCCAAGGTCTTTATAAGGCTTTCCCTGGCGGCCTTTGCCTTTGCGGCAAGCTCTTTTAAGCTGCGGCTTACCTTTATAATCCCGTCATCTCGCATAAAGCGCATAATCTCGCCCATTATCATGGGCACTGCATAGGTTGAAAATTTTACATCAAAGGATGTATCAAATTTTTGTATGGCTTTCATTAGACCGATGGCACCCACTTGGAACAAATCTTCAGCGTCATGCCCCCTGCCCAAAAAGCGCCTTACAACGCTCCATATAAGGCCGGAGTTTTCCTCGACTATAATAGCCTGCGCTTCTTTGTCTCCATTTTTTGCCAGCTCTATGTTTAAAAAAATATCTGCCTGCATAATAACAGCCTTCCTTTTGTTTATTGTATTTACTGACTTTAAATCAGCACATACTTTAAGAGTCGGCGGATATTTTTTTTCTCATTGTAATTGTTGTTCCAAGGCCCAGGGTGGATTTTACCTCCACTTCGTCCATAAAAGTTTCCATAACCGTAAAGCCCATACCGCTTCGCTCAAGCTCCGGACGGGAGGTGTAAAGGGGCTGGCGTGCCTTTTCCACGTCGGCGATGCCCCTGCCAAAGTCGCTTACCACAATTTCTATTTCGTCAAGGCTTATCCTGCACTCAAGTGTTATGTACCCTTTCAAGTTTTCATAGCCGTGGACTATTGCGTTGGTGACTGCTTCCGATACGGCTGTTTTTATATCCGAAATTTCCTCCACGGTAACATCAAGCTGGGAGGCAAAGGCGGCAACAGCCACCCTTGCAAAGCCTTCGTTTGCGGATTTGTTTGGAAATTGAATTTTCATCTCGTTTATGTGTTTCATTCAACTAACCCCCCTTAATGCTTCCTGCTCGGTGGAATAGACGCTAATGAGCTTTGTTATGCCCGACATGGATATAAGCTTGTCCAGCATTGGCGAAAAACCAAAGGCCGCAACGCTTCCGCCAACAGACTGCATAAGCTTGTAGCGACCCATTATAACGCCTATGCCGGAGCTGTCCATAAAGCCGACCCTTGTAAAATCGAATATAATGCGCCTTATATCCCCTGCCGCCACAGCCGCGTCCGCCGCCTGGCGAATCCTGGAAGCATAGTGATGGTCAAGCTCGCCTTCAAGTCTTATAATAAGTTGATTGCCTACTTTTTCAAGTTTCATTTTACCACCTCTTGGCATATATTATAGCTTATAATATGTAAAAAAATTGTCGTTTTATAGTATTGCCGTTTTTTAAAAAATTTATACAAAAAAACTGCCTTTTTTCATGTGAAAAAGACAGTTTTTAAAAGTGGTTTTTTTAAGATTTCTCGCTTTTTTCGCCCTTGTTATCAATTTCGGCTTCTTCGCTTATTTCGGGACTATTATCCTCTAAATCGACTTCTTGGGCATTAGAGTTTTCAACATCATTGTCTGAAGGGGGGATTTCCTTGTTATCCTCCGACAGTGTCTCTATGCTGCCGTCAAATGTAATGGAGCTTTCCAATGTTTCCATGCCCTTAAATTGCTTTATTCCTTCAAAAATGTAGTAGGCAAGTTTTTTCTGATATTCTTCCTGCTGCAAAAGTGCCTCTTCCTCGGGGTTTGACAAAAAGCCGCATTCCACCACAACGGCGGTTTGCTTTATGCCTTTGAATATGTATAAATCCGGCGGAACTTGCTTTGCCTGACGGGTATTGCCGTCTTTAAGCCCCTCGGCAAGCTGCTGCTGAATGCATTTTGCAAGCTCCTCGCTTTTGTCGTTTTTAGCGTAGAAAACCTGCGCTCCCTTGTACTTGCTCTGCTCGAACTTGTTAAGGTGTATGCTGACAAAAGCCAAAGCGCCCGTTTCCTCCAAAACCTTTTTACGATACGCCAAATCAGAGCGCTTTTGCACCCTTATTTTAGAGCTGTCCGTTGTGTGCAGGGATTTGTCCTCGGTGCGGGTCAATATAACGGTCATGCCGTCCTGCTGGGCAATTTCCTTTAGCTTTAGCGCAATTGAAAGGTTAATGTCCTTTTCCATAACACCGTTTGCGCTTACCGCACCGCCGTCTATACCGCCGTGGCCCGGGTCGATTACAATTGTGTTGGGTGCAACGGGAACGCTTGCCGGCGCAACGGAGCTTAAGGCTATATATGCCATCCAAGCAATGGAAAGCAGGAGTATCACAAGTAAAATATTATTTTTTTTAAATACATAAAACACAAAAAATCACCTCAAATTATTATATGAGGTGATTTTGGCAATTATGTTAAGGAGTCTTATTTTTGTTGGCATTCTCTTGCCTTTCGGCCATTTTTGCCCTGTTTTTCCTATAGGCAATCTTGTCGATAACGCTAAAGTTTTTCGTGCCGGTAAAATACGAAAAGGTAACCACCGCCGGCACCAAAAGCCCCGTTAGAAGTATTTCCGTTGATGTTATAATCTCTTGCTCTCGGTAAAACCCGACAAAAGGAAAGTACCATATCTTAGCGATAAAATTCATTATGTCAACTTGAAATCCGAAGTGGACAAGCGCAGCCAAAACAACGCATACGGCAAAAGGGATTGCCGAGGCTGCCAGCGCACGCAATGGGCTTTCTTTTACCTCGGAGTATTTCCTGCCTTCCTTTCTGCCCCAATTCCAGCCTTCGGAATACATAAGCCCTACATAAGAAAGACCTGCAATTACGGAATAGGGCACAAAGCCCCATTTTTGTATTACCCATCCAAAAATAAAAATATAAAAAAGAGCCAAAGCCAACCCTAAAAGATGCACACCTATAAGCTTAAACCCTTTTTTAACAATAATATTCAAAGCCACACCTTCTTTCCTTAAATATATTATAAATCACATTTGTTTGTATGTCAATAAGATGTGGCGGTGCTTTATGCAG
>JAQVDK010000022.1:22721-24179 GCA_028697835.1 Eubacteriales bacterium
GTGCTTTATGCAGCGCTTTATTTCAATGCATAAGCAAGCTGACGGGTGTACTCCCTCATGCCTTCAAGCTCTTTCTCCGACGGGATAAAATTTGCCTTAAACCCGTCGCCTGCAACATTAAAGCTAAGAGAGCGAAGGCGCTGGACAATCAAGGGTACAGCCTCGCCGCTCCACCCGTAGGAGCCGAACACCCCACAATGCTTGCCCTTGTTTGAAATTGCGTCCAGGGACGACAAAACGTCCCAAACGGGCTTAAGTGCATCGCGGTTTATTGTGGGCGAGCCGAACATAACGACTTTTGCTTGGTGGATTTTTTCCACCACCTGGGAAAAATCGCTGTTTATTATATCAAACATTTCTGTTTTGTATCCGTTTTCAATCAGCACCTTGTCCGCCTCGCAGGCAAGGGCCTTTGTGCAGCCGTATGCGGAAACATATGCTATGACTGCCAAATCATCCTGCCCGCTTTTGCTGCTCCACTGGCGATATAGCTTTTTTGACCGCTCGATTGATTGGGTTAAAACAGGCCCGTGGGAGGTGCATACAAAATCAATATCCAGCTTGTCTATTTTATCAAGCCCCGCAAGAACAAAGGGTTTAAAGGGGCTAAAGATTGCATCGTAGTAATTTTTAAAGGAATACTCGTAATCCTCGGGATATTTGAGGGAGGTGTCCAAAACCTTGGGCTCGCAGTAATGGGCGCCTAAAAAATCACACGAAAACAGCACCCTGTCGCCTTCCAAATAGGTAAACATGGAATCCGGCCAATGCAGGAAGGGGGCTGTGATAAATTTTAAAACTTTTCCGCCCAAGTCAATTTCAAGCCCGTCTTTTGCAACAATGCAGGAAAAATCCCTGTTTGCAATGGCTTTAAGGTATTTTGCGCCCGGCACGGACGTTACAACCTGAATGTTTGGGCAAAGCTCCAAAAGTTTTGCCAAAGAGCCCGAATGGTCAGGCTCGCAATGGTTTAAGATAACATAGTCAATGTCTTTAACATCGCAAACGGTAGAGATGTTTTCTAAAAAATCGTCAAAAAAGTCAAAGTGGACGGTTTCGATTAAAGCAGTTTTTTCAGAGCCTTTTACTATGTAAGAGTTATATGTGGTTCCAAACTTTGTTTCCATTATAATATCGAACACCCTTAGGTTGGGGTTTTGCACCCCAACCGCAAAGATGCCCTCGGCAATTTTATACGCAGACATTAAAAATTCTCCTTTGTAGCATAGCCGAATTAAAAGCTTTCATGCCTTGGTATGATTTAAAAACGAAAAAATTAAAACGCAAATTAAAGCTCGGTAAAAGCGTCCTTGCCAAGGCCGCACATTGGGCATGTCCAATCCTCCGGAAGGTCCTCGAAAGCAGTTCCGGGTGCAATGCCGTTATCAGGGTCGCCTACCTCCGGGTCGTAGATATAACCGCACAAGCATTCATATTTTGACATAAAAATTTCCTCCT
>JAQVDK010000095.1 GCA_028697835.1 Eubacteriales bacterium
TTTTGTTAACACCATGGTATAATCATTTTAAAGGAGGAGTTTATATGTCCAATTTTGGCGCAAGGCTAAAAAAGCTGCGACAGGAGAACTTTCTTACTCAGGACGAATTGGCGAGGGAATTGGAAAAATTAGGATGCAACACTACCACAAAATGCGCAATTTCGCAGTATGAAAACAACAAAAGGTTACCTGAAGCCAAAACCCTTGTAAATATAGCTAAATTTTTTAATGTTTCCATCGATTATTTATTGGGAAATGAGGATTTAACGGAAGAAGAAAAATTTCTATGGCTTTACCGTCAGCTAAGCGAAAAAGGAAAGGCTATGGTTGTTGCATACGCCTCGGCACTAAAGGATATGAACACATAAATGACCACCCACTTGGGTGGTCACAGTTTGTGAAGAAAGCCAAGCTTTTGCTTGGCTTTTTGGCTTACAAAGCAAATTAATGAAAACATAAATTTTTGGAGCTGGAGAAGGGGATCGAACCCTCGAACCTCATCATTACGAGTGATGCGCTCTACCAACTGAGCTACTCCAGCAAAAATGGGAAACGTGAATTTTTCACATTTCCCATATATTATAAAATATTTTTGCTGCAATGTCAATATTTTTTAATCATTAATAAACATCTTTCCAATCTGCAATATTTTCGCTGTCAAACTTAAACGGGTCGCCAAGCATAACTTCGGTTCCGTTTGCCGGGTCCGCAGTTACGGTTTTTTGCCCAAGCTCTCCTGCTGCGAATGTGTCTCCCACCTTACCGGTAATCTTGTCTGTGTGCAAAGCGTTAATGGCGTATCCTGACAAGTAACCTATATCAACGGGGTTCCACAAATACATCCACGGACAGGTCCCGTCCTCTATAAACGGAGCCATTTCAGACGGCAGCCCAAGCCCGGTCAGCTTAACATTAGACTTTTTATCCTGAAGCACCTTGCCTGCCGCAAGCATGCCGACCGTAGTAGGTGCAATAATAATCTTTATACTGGGGTCGGTCAAAAGTGCCTGGGTTTCGGAAGTGGATTTGGTAGGGTCATCATCGCCATATGCTATTTTAACAAGAGGGGTTTTTGAATATTTTTCCTTATTTTCTTCAAGCTCTTTCTTCATCCATTCAATCCAAAGGTTTTGGTTTGTCGCCTGTGCTGTGGCGCTTAAAATTGCAATGCCGCCCTCGCCATCTACCATTTCATGTGCGGCTTGAATCAAGCTTCTGCCTATTTTTTCAGGGTCTGCCTGCTGTATATGGGTTTGCCGTGAATCTTTATTAACCGCAGAGTCAAGGGATATTACGCTTATTCCTGCATTCATTGCCTCCTGCAAGGCGGGCTGTAGGGCATCCGCATCATTGGCGGCAATAGCAATGCCTGAAACCTTTTGAGCCACCAGTTGGTTAATAATTTCAATTTGTTTTTCGGGAGTGGCTACTTCCGGCCCTTTGTAGAGGGCTGTTGCTCCAATTTCATCACACGCTTCTTTAAAGCCTTCAAAAACCTTTTGCATATAAGGATTCTGCACGTCTTTAGCTACAAAAGCGTATGTAGCTTTTGCCTGTGCATCATCACCCGGTGTTTGTGGTGTTTCTTTGCCCATCCTACAGCCTGCCAATAATGATATTACCATAATGCTTGCTACAAGAAATGTCAAAGCTTTTTTTGGCCGCATTTTAACATCTTCCTTTCGTTTTTATTTATATTGTGAGAGTTTTACCTCTTGTTAAACTGTTTTCCTATAGATGTCAGTTTTATATACCAATTTGCTCCTCCGATACTTTCTTTAAAATTTGGAATTGCCACTGCTATTACCAAAAGTGCGCCAACTATAATCATTATAACCTGGCTGGTTACGTTAACCATTCCAAGGCCGTATCGCAAAAAGCCTATTACCAAAATTGCAAGGGCTGTGCCTAAAATATTTCCTTTTCCACCTGAAGACTCTACCCCGCCCAAAACTACCATGGCTATAATGTCAAGTTCATATCCTCGTGCCACATCAGGGCGGACGCTTCCCATTTTAGATGCCAAAAATACTGCCGCAATTGCAGAAAACAGCCCTGTAAATGTGAATATTGTAAGCTTTATACTTCCTGTTTTAATGCCTGAAAAGCGGCTTACCGTAGTGGAATTTCCCATGGCGTAGGTTCTTCTGCCAAACTTGGTTTTATGCAAAAGATAAGCAAAGAACATAGCCTCTACAATTGTAAACAGCAGTATTATAGGCACAGAGCCTACCTTACCCCAGCCAAATTTGCCAAACCATGTTGGAAATCCCCCCACAGATTTTGTTTCAAGTAAAATAGAGGCAATTCCTCTGAATATAATTTGTGTAGATAGTGTGACTATCATACTGGAAAGTTCAGGGAATTTTACCAAAACAATACCGTTTATAAAGCCGCAGGCTGTTCCCGTCAAAAGCCCTATTACAATAGCGGTGGGCATTGGAATGCCTTCTCTGTATGAAATGCCCATAATTACAGACGATAGCGCCATGGTGGAGGCTACCGATATATCTATTTCCCCAAGCAAGATTACAAAAGCCATGGGAAACACAACTATTGCCTTGTCTAAAAAGTCGCGCATGGCATTCATTATATTATTAAAATTTGCATAATTAGGCGAAAGGGAAACATTCACAGCATTGATAATAAGAAGCATTGCAACAAGCATCCATTCCCATTGGAGGAAAAATCTTCTTATACTAAACTCCCTGTCCGCAGATATAATTCTTGTTGCACTTGAATTTGTCGCATCACCCATTAAATATTCCTCCTTCTAAGTGCCTTTGCCTCTACATTTCGTTGTATAAGCGAGTTTACAATGATGGAAAGCAGGATTATAAGACCTCTTATTGCCTCTTGCCAAAAAGACGAAATTTTTATAAGGGGCATGGCGTTATTTAGCAGCCCTAAAAGAAGTGCGCCAAGCAAAACGCCTTGAACCCTGCCTGTTCCGCCGGAGATGTTTACTCCACCAAGAACACACGCTGCAATAACGTTCATCTCGTACCCTACCGCCGTTTCGCCTTGCGATACGGCAAACTTGGCAACATATAAAATTCCTGCAAAGCCTGCAACAGCGCCCATTATTGTATATGCAAGGCGGATTGTTCGCACGGTATTTATTCCGCTTACCCTCGCAGACTCCTCGCTGTTTCCCACCGCATAGATTTTTCTGCCTGTCCTTATAAAGTTAAGGAATATATATCCTACTGCATACACCACTATTGCCATTACCACAAGGTTGTTTATTCCAAAAATTTTTCCGCTGGCAACCTGCATGAACTCCGGCGTCATATCCGCCTGCATAACCCATTTTCCGTTGCTTATAATATACGTTATTCCTCTAAATACATTCATCATGCCAAGAGTTGCAATTATAGGAAGAATCCTAAGCTTTGCCACCAATGTACCGTTTATAAAACCGCTTAAAATACCTATTCCAATTGCCAAAACTATGATGGTAAGCGGGCTTAAATGCCTGTTGTTTTTAAGAACGGTAGTGCCTATCATGCCTGCCAGCGCCATTACAGAGCCTATTGAAAGGTCGATTCCGCCTGTTATAATAACCATCATCATACCCACAGCCAAAATCGATAGTATGGCAGTTTCCGTCAAAAGGTCTGATATGTTTTCAACAGTAAGGAAATTTCCCCCGCTTCTGTACTCGACAAATATGGAAAGCAGGATAATAACAAGTATCGAGCTTATTTCACGTATATTTGCAAAAAAGAATCTTTTTAGCCTGTTCACCTAAGGCTACCCCCTCCATGACGTATTGTCCGGGCTGCTGCCCATGGCAGCCTCCAGAATTTGCTCTTGGGTAACATTCTCTACATCCGTAAATATTTTTGAAACCCTGCCTTCTTGCATAACCACTATGGTGTCGGCCATTCCCAAAACCTCCGGCATTTCGGATGAAACCATAATTATGCCAAAGCCTTGGGATGCAAGGTCGGACATTATCTTATAAATTTGCGATTTTGCTCCAACATCAACGCCTTTTGTGGGCTCGTCAAGAATGATTACTTTTAAATCGGAATTTAATATTTTTGCAACGATAACCTTCTGCTGATTCCCGCCGGAAAGACCTGATGCTTTATCATACACGGAATTTGCCTTTGTGCTTACCTTTTCAAGCAGCTCTTTTGCCACACGGCGCTCTTTGCTTTGGTTTATTCTACCATTTTCCTTGAACTTCTCAAGGGTGGACAAGGTTACATTTTGCACAAGGCTCCAATTTAGAATAAGCCCTTGTTTTTGCCTGTCCTCAGGGAGATAGCCTATGCCCCTTCGCATTGCGTCAAGCGGCTCTTTAATTTTTATTTTTTTACCTTCAAGATATATATTTCCTTTATCAGGCGGGCTTATACCAAAAATAGCTTGGCACACCTCTGTCCTTCCCGCACCCACAAGGCCTGTTATGGCAAGTATTTCACCCCTTCGTAAAGAAAACGACACGTCCTTGAAATATCCGGTTTTGGAAAACCCATCTATCCTAAGTATTTCGCCGTCTATGGTTGTTTTTTCCTTAGGATAGATTTGTGATATTTTTCTTCCTACCATTTTGGATATTAAAATTTCGTTTGAAATCTCATCAACATTCCATGTTCCGATATATTTCCCATCCCTAAGGACAGTAACCCTTGAGGCAAGCCTATACATATCCTCAAACCTGTGGGAAATAAAAATAATCGAACAGCCTTCATCACGAAGCCTTTCGGTAATGTGGTAAAGCTCTTCACATTCACGCTTGGAAAGGGCGGCGGTAGGCTCGTCCATTATAATTATTTGTGCATTGGTGGATATAGCCTTTGCAATTTCAACAATTTGCTGCTCCGCAACGGTCAGGCTTCCCATGATGGCGGAAGGGTCAATGTTGCTGCCAAGGCGTGTTAAAAGCCTTTTTGCATTGTTTTTCATCTGTCTCCAGTTAATCAGACCGGATTTATAGAGCTTTTCGTGCCCTATAAATATGTTTTCCGTAACGGTTAAATACGGATAAGCCGTTCCATGCTGATAAATTGCGGTTATGCTTTTTTCAAAGGCAGCTTTTGGGTCTTTAAAGGACACCCTTTTTCCATTTATAAAAATTTCACCTTCCTCCGGCTGATGTACGCCGGTAATTACTTTAATAAAAGTGGATTTACCAGCCCCGTTTTCACCCATCAGTGCGTGTATTTCTCCCCTTTTCAGTTGAAAATTTGCCTTGTCCAAGGCTTTTACACCGGGAAAAACCTTTGTTATGCCTTTTAGCTCAAGGATATATTCCGACATAGGTTACACTCCTCTTTTTAGCCATGCTTAATGCTTTTATGTCAACATCTTCTTCATATTAATTCTTATTCACAATATTTAAGAAAATTATTCATAATTAATAAAAATTAATTTGTTGTAAGTTCCATTTTTATATGCTAAAATA